>CAZCVH010000230.1:0-3946 GCA_964502115.1 uncultured Geminicoccaceae bacterium | reverse complement strand
GGCCGAGGAAGGCGTGGTCCTGCACCGCGACATCGCCGATGGCGAAGATGGCGGGGTCCGCGGTGCGCGCGCAGGCGTCGGTCGGCACCCCGCCGTCGGTGGCGAGACCCGCGCCCGCCGCCAGCTCGTCGTTGACCGCGGCGCCGATGCCGACGACGACCAGCTCGGCGGCGACCTCGCGACCGTCGGCGAGCCGGACCGCGCGCACCGCCTCGTCGCCGACGAAGCCGGCGACACCGACGCCGGTCTCGAGCCGCACGCCCTCCTCGCGGTGGCGCCTGGCGACGTGGTCGGCCACCACCGGCGCGACGCCGCGGCTCATCACCTGCGGCGCCGCCTCGATCACGGCGACCCGGGCGCCGAGCTCGGTGAGGCTGGCGGCGATCTCCATGCCGATGTAGCCGCCGCCGACGACCGCGACCTCGACCCCCGACCGGATCGCCGCGCGCAGCCGGTCGGCGTCGTCCAGACCGCGCAGGAGGTGGATACCGGCGAGCTCCGCGCCCGGCACCTCCAGCCGCCGCGCCCGCGCCCCCGTGGCGAGCACGCAGTACTCGTAAGGCAGCACCTCGCCGGCGGCGGTGGTGACGGTGCGGGCATTGCGGTCGATGGCGACCGCGCGGGTGGCGAGGCGGAGCTCGACGTCCTGGCGGGCGTAGGCCTGCTCGTGGCGGAACCACAGCCGCTCGCGCTCGAGCTCGCCGGTGAGGTAGGCCTTGGAGAGGGGCGGGCGCTCGTAGGGCGGCCAGGGCTCGTCACCGATGAGCGTGATCGGCGCGATCGAGCCGAGCTGGCGCAGGCCGGTCGCGAGCTGCATGCCCGCCTGGCCGGCGCCGACGATGACGACGGGACCGCGTGCGGGCTCGGACATGGTGGGCCTCCCTGGACGAGACGTGATCGGATACCACCAAAACGTGGTGGCCGGCAGCCGCGCCGGCGAGCGGACATTCACGCCGCCGCGGCGCTCTGGCACAGAGAGCCGTCGAGCCGAGGAGACCGCGTCGATGTCCGTCGTCGAAGCCTGCCTGCGCGAGGAGTTCGCCCAGCTCGAGATGAGCGGCATCGGCAAGGTGGTGAGCCGCGGCTTCGGCGATCCCGAGGTGCTGCCGCTGTGGGTGGGCGAAGGCGACGTCGCGACCCCCTGGCCGATCCGCAAGGCCGCGATCGAGGCGCTCGAGGCGGGCGAGACGTTCTACGACATCCCTGTCGGCCGCCGCGAGCTGGTGGCCGCGCTCGCGGCCTATCTGGCGCGGCTCTACGGCACCGAGCTCGACCCGACGCGGCTGGTGGTGCCCGGCTCGACCATGCTGGCGCTCAACTTCGCCGCCGACATGGTGCTGGCGAAGGGCGACCACGTCGTCGTCGTCACCCCGCACTGGCCCAACGTCACCAGCGTCATGCGGCTGGCCGGCGTCGACGTGACCTACGTCCGCCAGGAGGCCCGCGCCGGCCGGTGGCACCTCGACCTCGCCAAGCTCGAGCAGGCGATCCGCCCGGGGGTGACCAAGGCGCTCTACGTCAACTCGCCGTGCAACCCCACGGGCTGGATCATGCCCGCCGCGGACGTCCGCCGCGTCCTCGACCTCTGCCGCGAGCGGCGCGTGATGGTCTTCGCCGACGAGGTCTACCACCGCAACGTCTTCGCCGGCGACGTCGCGCCGTCCTTCCTCGAGGTCGCCGCGCCGGACGATCCGGTCATCTCGATCAACGGCTTCTCCAAGGCGTGGGCGATGACCGGCTGGCGGCTCGGCTGGCTGGTGGCCCCCGCCGGCTACCGGACCCAGCTCGCGGAGTTCTCCACCGTCCTCAACACCGGTGCCACCAGCTTCGCCCAGTTCGGCGGCGTCGCGGCCCTGGGCGAGGCCGGCGAGCCGATCGTCCGCGACCTGCGCGAGAGCTACCGCCGGGGTTTCGAGATCGTCCGCCACCGCCTCGGCCGCCACCCCAAGATCGAGCTGCGCGAGCCCGAGGGCGCCTTCTACGCCTTTCCCAAGCTCCGTGGCCTCGACGACAGCCTCGCCTTCTGCCTGCGTCTCCTGGAGGAGGAGAAGGTCGGCACCGCCCCCGGCTACACCTTCGGGCCCGGCAACGAGGCCCACATCCGCCTCTGCTTCGCGATGTCCCACGCCAAGCTCGACGAGGCGCTGGTGCGGCTGGTGCGGTTCGTGGACCGGCATCTGTGAGGGGTGGCGAGCGCGCTGCGCCGGGCGGAGCTCGACGCTGCCGGCCGAGCCTCCGTTTCGAACAGCAGCGCGGCGGCGCCCGCGCCCGGCGCGGCGCGCGCCCTCACCCCTCGGCCAACAGCGCCCCCAGCCGCTTGCGCTGGACCTTGCCGTTGGCGGTGCGCGGCAGCTCGCGCGCCTCGACGACGCGCTTGGGCAGCTTGTAGGCGGCGAGATGCTCGCCGGCGAAGGCCTTGAGCTCGCCCTCGTCGACCGCGTGCCCCTCCGCCGGGACGACGAAGGCGGTGATGAGCTCGATGCCCTCCTCGTTGGGCAGGCTGGTCACGGCGACGTCCTGCACCGCATCGTGCCGGGCCAGCACGCGTTCGATCTCCAGGGGCGAGGTCCGCACGCCGAGCGCGTTCATCAGGTCGTCGGCGCGGCCGTGGAAATGGACGTAGCCGTCTTCGTCCAGGTGCGCGAGATCGCCGCCGGCGAACCACTCGCCGAAGAAGACCTCGGCATCGGCCTCGGGCTGGCGCCAGTAGCCCAGCATCAGCCCCGGATCGCTCTCGTGCACCGCCAACAGGCCGATGGCGCCGGGCTCGTCGAGCGGCTGGTGGGTTTCGGGATCGAGGATGGCGACGCACCGGCCGGGCTGGGGCTTGCCGGGCACCCCCGGCTTGGTGGCGATCGTCGGCCCGCTCGAGATGTAGGTCGAGATCTCGGTCATCCCGAGCGCCTCGTAGAGCTCGCGGCCGGTGGCGTCGCGCCAGGCCCACCACAGCTCGGCCGCGAGCGGCTCGCCGGCGCAGACGCCGTGGCGCAGCCGGCTGGCGCGGACCTTGGCGGGATCGCCGTACTTCAACAGCCGGCGGTAGACCGTCGGCACCGCGGCGAAGACGGCGATGTCGAAGCCGGCGATGACCTCGGCCCAGACCTGCGGCTCGGCGGTGCCGCCGTAGAGCACGGCGGTGGCGCCGACGCTCAACGGGTCCATCAGCCCGACGCCGAGGGTGTAGGTCCAGTTGAGCGTGCCGGCGTGAAGGACGCGGTCGCCGGCCTCGATGCCGAGCCAGCCGGCGCGCATCGGCACCCGGCCGCGCACGCTCCTGTGGGCGTGGAGCACGCCCTTGGGCCGGCCGCCGGTGCCGGAGGTGTAGATCAAGAGGACCGGATCCTCGTCGTGGGTCCACGGCAGCTTGCCGTCGCCCGTGACCGCGTCGGGGGTGGTGACCGGCGGGCCGAGCCGCTGCGGCGGGACGTGGGCGGGGTCGTCCACCAGCACCAGCGAGGCCTCGGCGTCCTCGAGCAGCTTGGTGGTCTCCTCGAGGGTCAGCTGCGGCGACAGCGGCACCGCGATCAGCCCGGCCTTGGCGCAGGCGAAGAAGGCCTCGGCCATCGCCGGAGTGTTGGTCATCCGCAGCGCGATGCGCGCACCCTTGGGGGCGTGGGCCGCCAAAGCGCGGGCGAGAGCGTCGACCCGCGCGCGCAACTCGGCGCGGGTGCGGCGCGCCACCACCCGCTCGGCGTCGATGAACAACAGGGCGTCGGCGTCGGGTGCGCCGGGCTCGAGGCAGAAATTCGAAAGGTTGAACACGGGGCTGGCTCACTCGGTCGTTACCGCGCACGGCCGGCCGCCGGCAGGCTCGGCTGCAGTCGCGATCCTTCGCTATAACCGCGCGCGCGGCGCTCCGCTAGCCGCCGCCCCCTACGCCATAGGCGCGACGCGCCCGCGCCGCGGTGTCCGCCGGTGCGGGCGCGTCGCGCCAGATCGGAAGAGC
>CAZCVH010000229.1:0-3959 GCA_964502115.1 uncultured Geminicoccaceae bacterium | reverse complement strand
GTTGGCGCTGGCCGAGCGCGCCGCGGCCGCCGCCGGCCACGGCGACGCCGTGGTGACGGAAACCGGCGACGTCCTCGACGTGCTCGGCCGGCTCACCGGCGAAAGCGCCCGCTTCGACATCGTCGTCGCCGACCCGCCGCCCTTCGCCCGCGCCAAGAAGGACGCCGGCCCGGCGGGCCGGGCCTACCGCAAGCTCACCCGCGCCGCCGCCGGCGTCACCGCGCCCGAGGGCCTGCTCGCCGTGGCGTCGTGCTCGCACCATGTCGACGAGGCCGCGCTGGTGGCCGCCAGCTTCCAGGGCCTGCGCGACGCCGGCCGCAGCGGCCGGCTGGTCGTCACCGCCGGCGCCGGCCCCGACCACCCGCTCCACCCGGCCCTGCCCGAGACCCGCTATCTGAGCTTTCTGCTCTACGCGCTGGACTGAAGGGTACGGCCGCGCCACCGGCGCCGCGGCCGGCGAGCGCGGGCCGGGTCGCGAAATCGAGGAGCGCTCGATGGTCCGCGTGTCGCGAGCATCGCCGGCCGCCTCGCCGCCGCGAGTTGGCGGCGCTTCACCGAACTCGCACCGAAGGGAGGGCGCGCGCCGACGCCGCCCGGTGGGCGACGTCGGCGGTACGGCCGGTCACTGCGTCAGGCGCAGCTCGGTGAGCTGGCCGCCGATGGCGCCGAACGCCGCCTGCAGGTCGGCGCCGGTGGGGGCGTCGAAGTACTTGCGGCCGGGGAAGTAGACGTTCTGGTCGGGCGCGGATGCGCAGTCCTCGTAGAGGTCGGCTGTCCTGGAGTTTACCCCGCCGCCGAAGGTGATGGTGTAGACCACGATGCCGTCCTGCTTGAGCAGGTCGCACGCCTCGAGCATGCGGTCGTCGACGGCGGTGCCGGCGAGCATGCCGTCGTCGGGATAGCGGTAGGAGGTGTAATCTTCTTTGTACCACTGGTTGTCGCCGTCGGTCATCAACACGATCACCTTCGACATGTAGCGCTCGTCGTGGTCGAGCGGCAGGTCGGGGGAGATCGGATCGCCGGCGGCGTCGCGCCAGAGGCCGCGCCAGTCGGGCGACAGCGCCCGCCAGCCCCAGACCAGGCCCATGTTGGCCATGGTGCCGCCGCGGTGCCACGGCGCCATCTCGTCGATCTTGTTCTCGACCTCGGCGCGCGCGGAGGTCAGCGGCAGGATCGCCGGGCCGCAGCCGAGATTGGGGCCGTAGCCGTCGTTCTGCGCGGCGTTGCGCTCGTCGACCCCGCCGCCCGCGTCGGGCCAGACGTTGAGGCGCGGGCCGTTGTTGTTGTCCGGGTCGTTCGGGTCGTCGTACATTGAGTAGTCGGCGTCCTCGTCCTCCATCGACGGCCAGAAGTACGGATCGAACGGGTCGTCGGCGGGCGGCGCGTCGGTTCGGTCGCCGCCGTCGGCGCGCGCCAGCACGCAGCCCTTCCAGTCGGTCGGCGCGAAGGCGGCCATGCTCGCGGGCGGGGCGGCGCTCGCGGCGAGGTCGTCGGTGAGCCAGTCGGCGTGCTGAGGGCCGACGTTGACGGTCGCGGTGTAGGGCACGATGCCGACCCAGAGATGCGGCTTGTCGTCTTCCTCGCCGAACAGCACGTCGGAGAGCGACCTCGCCGCCTCGCGCAACTCGCGGTCCTTGCCGCCGCCGCGCATCGAGCCGGTGTTGTCGAGCACCATGACGAGCTCGACGCCTTGGGTCTCGCGCACGGTCTCGTTGGCGGCGGCGACGTGCAGCCAGTCGAGCGAGGCCAGGTCCAACAGCCCGCCGAGGGGCGAGGCCAGCCGCGCCTCGGCCTCGAGGCGCAGCCGGCGCACGCCGTGGTCGTCGGCGAGCTTGGTCACCGCGAAGTCGGTGACCTCGGCGCCCAAGCCGCCATGGGCGAAATTGGCGTCGAAGATCTCGCGGACGTCGGTCTCGAAGCTGGCCGAGGGCAGATCGCGGGTGCCGGCGAGCGCGGCGGCGTCGAGCGCGCTCTGCAGACGGGTGGCGGTGACGTGGTGGCGGCCCATGTCGACGGCGAACAACAGCGCCGACATCGTCGCGGCGAAGGTGAGCGCGAAGGTGATCGCGATCGCACCGTCGCGGTCGCGCCGCCACTGCGTGAGGCGGCGGCCGAGCGCCGCCGGGACGGCGGCGAGCAGGGGACGGGACATCAGCTGTCTCCCGGCGTTTCGAGCGCGGCGAGCGCGTTCAGCCGCGGCCGGAACAGCGCGCGGCGGTAGATCACGGGCGTGAAGCCGTCGAGGCCGAGGGTGTCGAGGATCAGCGGCCGGTAGGCGAAGATGACCTCGGCGACGACGAAGTTGCCGTTGGTCGGCAAGGGCGGCAGCGAATCCAGACGGCTGTCCGCCTCCAGGTCGTAAGGACCCGTACGGCGCCACAGCAGCGAGAAGCCGCCGCCCTCGGCCGGCCGCACCGCGCTGACCCAGACCCGGCCTCGGCTCTCCAGGTCGTTGGGATGGGCGACCTCGTTGCCGACGCGCAGGAAGGTGGCGAGGTCGTTGTTGGCGACCGGCGCGGCGAAGTCCGTGCGGTCGATCACGGCCTCGCTGCGGGCGACGAGATCGGCGGTGGTCGCGGCCACCCGGTCCATGCGGGCGACGGTGTCGAGGTAGCGGACGACGTCGGCGCCCACCACCAGCATCGTCAAGACGATCGGGAGCACGATCGCGGCTTCGATCGTGACGTTGCCGCGCCGGTCCGCGAGGAGCGGCACCCGGGCGCGAAGGAGCGAAGCGAGGGGCATCAGAACGGCTCGTTGCGGATGACGATACGGGTCTCGTGGCGCAGCGTGTCGCCGCCCACGGCGGCGCGGAGCAGCGGGTTCACCACGCTCTGGTGGATCGCGAGGTCGTAGACGACCAGATCGGCGGGCCCGCCGGGCCCGGTGATGCCGGTGTCGGCATCCCACACCCCGTTGCCGTTGAGGTCCTCGAAACCCTCGTCGGCATCCCACTCGCCGTCGCCGTCGTCATCGCTCAACGGCTCGGGTCGCCCGAGATTGCGCGGATCGCTGTAGGCCCTGAGTGCGAGGAAGAGCGGCGTGAGGTCGCCCTTCTCGTCCTCGAAGCGCGGGCCGTCCGCCGCCCAGAAGCAGGTCGAGGTGGTACCGTCGAGCGCGTGCGGGCAGACGTGCTCGGTGACGATCCGGCGGATGACCTCGGTGCGGGTGCGGTCCGCCTCGCTCGCGCCGGCGAGCCCGTAGCGCGCCGCGGCGCGGCTACCGGCCTCCAGCGCGGTCGCGCCGCCCCACAAGAATCCGGCCTCGATCACGACCGCGATGAGGAGCATGGCGATCGGGCCGATCATCGCGAACTCGATCGCGCTCACCCCGCGGCGGTCCCGCCAGAGGCGACGACAACGGCGTATCATGACGTTCACTCCCCGATACCGGCGGCCGGGGCGAGGCGCCCCGGACCGCGCGCGGCGCGATAGAAATCGAGATTGCTGGCGAGGGCGGCCGGATCGAGCTCGCCCTCCAGCAGGTCGCGAGCGGCGGCCGCATCCCCGGCGAGACCGAGGGCCAACGCCAGGTTGTGCCGGGCCGCCTCCGGCGCCATCGGCGTGTCGGCGAGCTCACGCAGCCGCGCCACCGCGGCGGCGCTGTCGCCCGCGAGCACCAGCGACAGCGCGGCGTTGTTGGCGACGGCGCGATTGGTGGGGTCGAGCCGGAGCGCCTTGGCGTAGGTGCGCTGGGCCTCGCGGTGACGGCCCTCGAGATCGAGGGCGACCGCGACCCCGTTGAGCGCGGTGACGTCCTCGGGGCGCGCCTTGAGGACCTCGCCGAAGCGGGCCTTGGCCTCGACCGCGTCGCCGTGGGCGAGCGCGACGCGGCCGAGCCCGCGTGCGGCCTCGATCGGCTCGCGGCCGGTGACGGCCGCGAAGGCGTCGCGCGCCTCGGGCAGCGCGCCCACGGCGAGATAGGCCCGGGCGAGGCCGAGACGCGGTTCGGTCGCGTCG
>CAZCVH010000228.1:0-3968 GCA_964502115.1 uncultured Geminicoccaceae bacterium | reverse complement strand
AGTTCAGACGTGTGCTCTTCCGATCTACCGTGCGGTCGCGCCACCACGTCGCCGCTGGGGCGGGGCCGGCCGCGGCGAGCGCGTCCAGATCGACGCGCAGATGGACCGCACCCCGCGCCAGCTCGAAGAGCCGATCGAGCACCCAGGGCACGTCCGCGCACGGCAACCTCTCGACGAGCCCGGTCGCGGCGACCGCGTCGACGGGGGCTTCCGTCTCCGGGCAGGCGGCGGGCGTCGCCCCGAGATCGAGGCCCGGCCCGGCCCAGCCCTCCGGCGGGCGGTGTCGAAAGCCGACGTGCAGGCGGGGCGCGGACCCTGCGGCTTCGGCGAGAAAGCGCGCACCGTCGTCGCCGACGGGGGGTGCCGCGGCCTGCGGCACCGCGGCACCGGCGTCGCGAAAGGCCCGGCTGGGGCGGTGCGGGCCGAACACCTGCGCCCCCGCCGCGTCGGCCTCCCGCTCGAGGCCATACCAGACCTCGCCCAAGGGATTGAATTGGTAGGCGTACTGGTCGGGTGTCGGCTGCCAGGGCTGGAGGTGCAGCGTGGTGTAGTGCAGCACGCCGGTGCGCGCCGGATCGTACTCGGTGTCGCGCGCGTTCCAGCCGGGGTCGAGCGCACCCCACAGGCCCGCAACCGCCGCCGGCTCGTCGGTGAGCGGTTTCTTGTCGCGCCGGCGCGCCGCCTCGAGGTTCCACCATCTCGCCATGATCCCGCAATCGATCAGCATGACCGAGGTGTCCTTCGGCGAAATCGCCAGATAGCCGTGCCCGTCCAAATCGAGATCGAACAGTTGGGCCGGATCGCGCAGGTAGATCTGATCGACGTCGTTGTAGATCGCGCGGCCGCGCCGGCCCGCCAAGGTCGGGATCGCGAAGCGATAGTTGGTGAAGCCGGTGCGCCAGGCGCGCCGGTCGAAACCGGGCAGATCCTTCATGAGATGGATCTCGTAGACGCGGGCGGGGTCGCGCAGCCGCTCGACCGAATGGACGAAGATCCGCTCCGCGCGCGCCTGCGCCGGTTCCGTGCCCAAGAAGATCCGCACCGGCGGCGCGGCGGACGGCGTGACGTCGGGCTCGACGTCGAGGACGACGCGTTCGCACAGCTCGCCCGCATCCGTCGCCTCGGCTCGCGGTGCACCGGCCGGCTGCGCCGGCTCCGCGGGGCCGCCGGCGGTGGGCGCGTCGCGGGACATCGGCGGCGACTTCGCGTGGGGCATGGCGAACCTCGTTCGAGAACGATCTTTCGGCTTCGAAGGCGGTGGCCCCGCGCCCGGCGACGGCGGCGAAGCGATCGGCGCACGTGGCGTGACGCGAGCGTGCCACGATGGGCGGGAGGGTCTCCAGAGCGCTCACGGCGCGACCTCGGGGACAGCCTCACGCCGGGACAACTCGGACGCGAGCACCGCGCGGCCGAGCCACGCGAACAACCCGAGCACCGCCACGGCGTGGATCAAGGTCGCCACGCCGGCACCGACCACGCCCAAGAGCAGGATGCTCGGATAGAGCGTCGCCGCGAAGACGAGCAAGGCGCAGGCGCGGGTGACCACCACGATGCGGACACGCCCGGTGGCGTACAGGAGAGGCTGGATCGGGATCGCGATCGCGCCCGCCACGCCGGCGAGCGCTATCGGCAGCATGACCGCGTACGCCCCCGCGAACGCCTCGCCCATCAGCGCGACGACGAGCGGTCGACCGACCACCACGAGGCCGAGGCAGACCAGCGACGACACGGCCCCGGCGATCGCGGCGTGGCGCAGCACCAGCTTGCGCCGCAGCTTGCGGTCGCCGCGCGCCGTTTGCCGGGCGATCTCGGGGAACAGGGCGGGAAGCAACAGCTTTTTCAACGGCCTGACGACGCTCTCGGCGATGTCCCGGCCGATCCGGAAAAGCGCACCGCCGGCGGGGTCGAGCATCCCGCCGACCATCAAGAGGGCAAGATGCTTTTGGGCCACGGACACCGAGCTGGCGAGTTGGGTGCCCCAGACGAACCGCCAGATGCCGGCCACCGGCCGCCACACGTCGCCGTGTCGCCGCAGCATGCCGACCAGCAGGCCGCCGCGATGCAGCGCCGCCGCGGCGAACAGGACGCCGGCGAGCCGGCTGCCGACCTGCGCTCCCATCCACAACAGGATGAACGCCTCCAATCCGGCCCCGCCGGCGAGCAACAACGCCGCCCCGGCGCTGCGCACGGCGGACCCGACGGCGGCGTGCACGGACACCAGCGCATAGCGATCCAGCAGGCGCAGGATCGCGCTCGCCGAATCGTTCGAGGCGACGACGACCACGGTCAGGAGATAGAAGCGTGCGACGCCGTGGATCGCCTCGGGGATCGTGAACCAAGCGACCGCGGCATCGAACAGCAGCATGACCAGCACCAGCGCCACCAGCGCGCCGAGCGCGTCGAGGCGCAGCGTGAACTTCACGAGGCGTTGGAACGCCGCCGGCTCCTCGCGCTGCAGGGCCTGCGCCCCGTAGCGGATGAGCGTCGGGGTGGACTTGAATTTCGCCAGCCCGCCGACGGCGTTGACGAAGCTGTGCAACAGGACCAGGAGCCCCAGCGCCGCCGGCTCCAGCGCCCGTGCGGCGAAGGCCAGGGCCGCGAGTTCGAGCAGGCCCTGCGCCCCGCGGCCGAGCGACAGCACGCCCGCCTTGCGCACCGGCTTCAGCCACGCCTTGGTGCGTACCGCCGTGCTCCAGCGGGTGACGGCGGCCCGGGTGCGCGCCAGCTGCCGCGACGCTCGAGGAGCCATCAACGCGGCCGTGCCGGGGGTCGCTCGCGCGAACGCGACCGCACCTCACCCGCCCGACGCGCTCCGCCCCGCTCGACGTCACCGCGCACCAACGGATCCATCTCTCGGGCTCGCGCCGGGATCGGCAGACGCCGTCGGTGCGTGCCCGCCGCCCGCGCAACGCCCCAGCAGCCGGTCGAACGCCGGCGCTTCGAGATGGCGTCGTTTGCGCTCGAGAAACATGAGTTTCATGTAGCCGGCGAGAAAACACAACTCGACGTAGGCGAACCCGTCGCGCAGGTCGGTGCCGCTCGCCCGCCGATAGGCGTCGAAAAAGGCGTCGCGATAGGGTTCCGCCCAGCGCAGAAAGGCCTTGGCGGCGCCGACGCCGACGAGTTGGTCGTCTTCGAGGCTCTCCACGTCCACCGCACAGAGCGCTCCATCGTGGCGGCGTCGCACCAGGTTCTTCAAGACCGGATCGGTGTAGTCGAAGCCGACCCGCACCCGCGCCGGCTTGCATCGCTCGGCGAGCTCGTGCAGCGCACGCGTCGTCTCCGCGTCGACCACGGCGACGTTGCGCAGAAAGCGCAGGTCGAACCGCAAGCGGTCGTGGAACAGCGTGTCATCGAGCGCGACCGTGCGCGTCCGTCGGTGGTGGATCACCGCGTAGAGGGTCGCGAGATCGCGCGCCGTCGCCTCGTCGGCCGACGCCAGCCGGTCCCCCGCCACGTACTCGACCCAGACCTCGTGCTCGTAGCGGGCCACGAACGCGGGCAACAGCTCGCTCGGACCGTAGGTCAAGAGGTTGCGCTCGATTTGCGCGGCCATGTGCGAATCGCGCAAGATCACCCGCTTGAACCGATGGCCCTGCAAGGTCACGAAGCGGACGGCCTGCGACTTCTGCAAGCGATGGCCACCGGCGCGGGACAGGTAGTAGCCGCAACGCTTGATCAGCGAACGCGTGACATCGGTCCTGGCGGGACTCTTGCGCGACATGAGACTCGGGCGAAGCTGCGGGCCGGCGGCGGCGTGCCGAGACGCCGCGGTGCCACGGATCGACGATAGCGAAGGGTGCGGAGGCTTGAACATACCCTATCTGCGTCGAGCCGTTCGCCGCGGCCGTTGCGCCCGTCGCTGGCAGCGGATCGAGCCGCACGCTCGGGCCGTACCAGGGGTAAAGCGCAAGTGGCGCCGGCATCCCGCTCGCCTCTACGCTTATTGCTCGAACGGACGATTGCGG
>CAZCVH010000227.1:0-4011 GCA_964502115.1 uncultured Geminicoccaceae bacterium | reverse complement strand
GCGCTCGCGACGATGCGCGCCCGGCGCGACCCTCCGCCGCGGCGCGGGCCGGTCGTGCGCGCCGGGCCCGGCGTGCCTACATGCATGGTCGGACACGACCAAGGGGCCCGTGATGGAGAAGGTGACGAAGAGCGAGGGCGAGTGGCGCGCGCAGCTGACGCCCGACGAGTACCACGTCGCCCGCGAGGCGGGGACCGAGCGTCCCTTCAGCGGGCGCTACGTCGACGAGAAGCGGCCGGGGACCTATCGCTGCGTCGGCTGCGGGCTGCCGCTGTTCGACGCCGCCGCCAAGTTCGAGAGCGGCACCGGCTGGCCCTCTTTCACCCGGCCGCTGGCGTCCGATCGGGTCGAGGAGCACGAGGACAGAACTCTCGGCATGCGCCGCACCGAAGTCACCTGCGCGCGCTGCAACAGCCATCTGGGCCACGTCTTTCCCGACGGCCCGCCGCCGACCGGGCTGCGCTACTGCTTGAACTCCTTGAGCCTCGCCTTCGAGCCGAGCGAGCGCTGAGCCGAGCGCGCACCCGCATCGGGAGCGGCGCGGCGGCGCGGACGCGGCCCGAGGACGACGGCCAGCCGACCGTCGCCCTGGACGACGCCGCGCTGCGCGCCCGCGTCCTGCACCTCGATCCGTGGCTGATCGTTCTCGACAAGCCGGCCGGGATCCCGGTGCACGCCGGGCCCAGGGCCGAGGACGACCTCGAGCGCCATCTCGCGGCGCTCAGCTTCGACTACGCGGCGCCGCCGCGGCCGGCCCACCGGCTCGACCGCGACACCTCGGGCTGCTTGGCGCTCGGCCGCCACCGCCGCGCCCTCAAGCGGCTCGGCCGGCTGTTCGAGGACAAGCGCGCGCGCAAGACCTATTGGGCGGTGGTCGACGGCGTGCCCCGCGATCCGCGCGGCACGATCGCGCGCCCCATCGCCAAGCTCACCGGCCGGCACGGCTGGCGCATGGTGCTCGACGACGCCGCGGGCCGGCCGGCGGTGACCGACTGGACGCTCATGGCGAGCGACGGCCACCGCAGCTGGCTCGCCCTCGCCCCCCGCACCGGCCGCACCCACCAGCTCCGCCTGCACCTGGCGGCGCTGGGCTTGGCGGTGGTGGGCGACGGGCTCTACGGCGACGGTGCCGCGCGCGCCGGCCCGCTGCTGCTGCACGCCCGCGCCCTCACCCTGCCGATGGCGGCGGGCAAGCCGGCGGTGCAGGTCGAGGCACCGGCGCCGCCGCCGCTGGCCGAGGCGATCGCCGCGCTGCGCCCACCGCCGACGGCGGGGGAGGGGTGAGCGCGAGCGGTCACCGGCGCTCGCCCGGGGGCGGCGGTCGCCGGCACGCCGGCGGCGTTCACGGATGCGGCGACAGTTCCTCCTCCTCGCCCCGCAGCAGGGTGGCGAGGTTGACCAGCATGCCGGCGGTGGCGCCCCAGATGTAGCGCTCGCCGTAGGGCAGGACCCAGTAGGCGCGCTCGATCTCGCCCTTGCGGTAGCTGTCGCGACGGTGGTTGGCGGGGTCGAGGACGAAGGCGAGCGGAACCTCGAAGGCCTCCTCGACCTCGAAGGGGTCGGGCGCGAAGCTCACCGGCGGCTCGACCCAGGCGACGATCGGAAAGACCCGAAAGCCGGTGATGGTGTCGTACGTGTTGAGCTCGCCGAGGATCCGGGAACTCGCGGCGGTGAGCCCGATCTCCTCTTGGGCCTCGCGCAGCGCCGTCGCCGCCGGGTCGGGGTCGTCGGCCTCCATGCGCCCTCCGGGAAAGCTGATCTGGCCGCCGTGGTCGCGCAGATGGGTGGTGCGCTGGGTCAAGATGACGGTCGGTGCCGGCCGCCCGACGACACCCACCAGCACCGCGGCGCGGGTGCGCTGGTGCGAGAACAGGCGATGGCCCTGATCACCGGTGACCAGCCCGAAAGGGGGCCGCCGGCGCAGTTGGGCGCGGATCGCGCCGGGGGTGAGCGCGCCCCTCACGCGCCGCTCTCGTCCGCCAGCGGAAACCACGCGCCGTGGCTGCACACGCCGGTCGCCTCGCCCGCCGCGTCGGGCTCGGCGAGCTCGACCAGCTCGTAATAGACGTTGCGCGCGACCCGCGCCCGCAACCCGGCTTCGATCGTGACGTAGGGCGCCGCCCCGCCCTGGGGCTGCGGCTTCATGACCAGGGGGTGCGCGGCGTCGATCGGAACCCACTCGTCGAGATTGGTGCGCAGCTCGAGCCGTTGGGTCGCACCTTCGCCGCGGACGGCGAGCTCGACGCCGACGAACGGCACGTCCTCGACGTGAACACACGTCCGCTCCGCCGGGGTCACCAGCCAATAGGTGCCGTCGCTCGCCCGATGCAGGATCGAGGCGAAGAGCTTCACGATCGCCGGGCGCTCGATCGGAGAGCCGCGGTAGAGCCAGGTGCCGTCGCGCATGATGCGTAGATCATAATCATCGGCGGGCGGGTGACCAGCCGCAATTTCGCGCTCCAGTTGATCGAGCGCTTCCCGGATTCTTCGATTCGCCGCATCCCGTACCATGCGCTAAATGTGTGACGAAGGCGCGTTGCGAGCAAGGTGTGAGCTGTGCGCTCGCGAAGGAGGAAAGGGTGAGCGAGAACGAGCTCCTGGACGAGGTCGACCGCGCCATCGACCAGCTCGCCCGCGTCAGGGCCGAGATCGCCAAGGCCATCTTCGGCCAGGAGCAGGTGGTCGAGCTCAGCCTGGTGACGATGCTGGCCGGCGGCCACGGCCTGCTCGTCGGCATGCCGGGCCTCGCCAAGACCCGGTTGGTGGAGACGCTCGCGGGCGCCATCGGCATGGCGCAAAAGCGCGTCCAGTTCACGCCCGACCTGATGCCCGCCGACATCCTCGGCTCCGAGGTGCTCGAGGAGGGCGCGGAGGGCAGGCGCGCGTTTCGGTTCATCGAGGGCCCGATCTTCTGTCAGCTCTTGATGGCCGACGAGATCAACCGGGCCAGCCCGCGCACCCAGGCGGCGCTGTTGCAGGCGATGCAGGAGCGTCGCGTCACCATCGCCGGCGCCGACCGAGCGCTGCCGCATCCCTTCCACGTCCTCGCCACCCAGAACCCGATCGAACAGGAGGGCACCTACCCGCTGCCGGAGGCCCAGCTCGACCGCTTCCTGCTCGAGATCGACATCCACTACCCGGACCTGGAGGCCGAGCGGCGGATGATGCTGGCCACCACCGGCGTCGGCGAGGTCGATGTCGGCGCCGTGCTGGACCCGGACGGGCTCGAGCGCCTGCAGCGTCTGGTGCGCAACATCCCCGTCGGCGAGCAGGTGGTGGACGCGATCCTGCGCCTGGTCCGCGCCGGCCGGCCGGAGAGCACCGACGATCCGCACCTGGCCGAGCGCATCGCCTACGGCCCCGGCCCGCGCGCGAGCCAAGCGTTGATGCTCACCGCCCGCGCCCGGGCGCTGTTGGACGGCCGGCTCGCGCCGTCGAGCGAGGACGTGGCGGTGCTGGCGTACCCGGTGCTCAAGCACCGGATGGCGTTGACCTTCGGTGCGCGCGCCGCCGGCGTCACGCTCGCCGACGTCATCGCCGAACTCGTCGACCGCACCTTGGCCCGATGAGCGAACGCGCGCCCGCCCGCCGGCGCCACGAGGCCGAGCGCGTCGGCGCCGGCCTGCCGCCCTTGCTGGTCGCCGCCGACCGCGTCGCCGCCACCGTCGCCCAGGGCGTGCACGGCCGTCGGCGCGTCGGCGTCGGCGAGAGCTTCTGGCAGTTCCGCCCCTACCAACCCGGCGATTCCACCGCCACCATCGATTGGCGCCAGTCGGCCAAGGGCGACCGCGTCGTCCTGCGCGAGCAGGAATGGGAAGCGGCCGAGAGCGTCTGGCTCTGGGTCGACCGCTCGGCCTCGATGGGCTTTCGCTCGCATCAGGGTCCGTCCAAGCACGAGCGCGCCCAGGTGCTCGCCCTGGCGCTGGCCTCGCTCCTCCTGCGCGCCGGCGAACGGGTGGCCGCGCTGGCCGCGGCGACGCCGCCGATGGCGGGCCGCGCCGAGATCGGAAG
>CAZCVH010000226.1:0-4021 GCA_964502115.1 uncultured Geminicoccaceae bacterium | reverse complement strand
GGAGGTCGGCGCGAGGGCGCCGCTCGTGCGTTGGTCGCCCCTCCGAACGGTGGCGTCGGACCGCCATGGTGGCCGATCGCAGCATCGACATCTGGTTCAAAGCGGCGATGCTCGGCGCAAACCACGCCGCGACCAACGTCCGTGGCATCGGAGGGGGGATCTTCATGGCGAGCCACGCCGACGACGCGAGCCTGCGCCCGGTCGAGCAGGTGCCGCACGCACTCGAGCGCTTCGACGAGCTGACCGCCGCGCTCGCCGGCCGGCGCCCGGCGGTCTTCTTGGACTACGACGGCACGCTGACACCGATCGTCCAGCGCCCGGAGATGGCGGTGCTCTCCGAGCAGGGCCGCGCCGTCGTCGACGCCATGGCCAAGAAGCTGCCGGTGGCCGTGGTCAGCGGCCGCGACCGCCCCGACGTCGAGAAGCTCGTCGGCCTCGACGACGTCATCTATGTCGGCAGCCACGGTTTCGACATCGTCGTGCCGTCGGGCGAGCGGGTGGAGAACCCGATCGGCGGCGACTACGCACCGCTGCTGGACGAGGTCGAGCGCCGGCTCGCGGCCGGCTTGGCACCGATCGACGGCGCGCAGGTGGAACGCAAAAAGTTTTCGATCGCCGCGCATTACCGCAACGTCGCCGACGCCGATTACGACCGCTTCCGCCAGGTCTTGGACGCCGTGGAAGCCGATTACGACGATATCAAGGAGAAGACCGGCAAGAAGGTCTTCGAGCTGCAGCCCAAGCTGGACTGGGACAAGGGCAAGGCGGTACTGTGGCTTTTGAAGGCTTTGGAGATGGAGGGGCCCGACCTGGTACCGATGTTCTTCGGCGATGACGTCACCGACGAGGACGCCTTCGCCGCGCTGCAGGCTCGGGGCCTCTCGGTCATCGTCGCCGATCGCGAGGACGACGGCAGCGGGCGACGCACCGCCGCCACCTTTCGGGTTCACGACACCGACGAACTGTTGACGCTGCTCGGGCGTCTGACGCGGTAACGAAGCGGCGGGCGCTCGACACCACTGGAACGAACGAGGGCAACGACCATGGGCGACTGGAGCCTGGTCTACGAGGCCTACGATCCGAAGGCACAGGGACTGCGCGAGGCGTTGTGCACGCTGGGCAACGGCTTCTTCTGCGCGCGCGGCGCCTTCGCCTTCGAAGCCGCCGGCGACACCCACTACCCGGGCACCTATCTGGCCGGCGGCTACAATCGCGCCGTCACGCCGATCTCGGACCGCGACGTCGAGAACGAGGACCTGGTCAACTTCCCGAACTGGATGTGCCTGACCTTCAGGCCGGCCGACGGCGAGTGGCTGTCGCTCGAGAGCTACGAGGTGCTGTCGTTCCGCCAGGAGCTCGACCTCAAGCGCGGGGTCTTGAGCCTGGTCATGCGGGTGCGCGACCACGGTCAACGCGAGACGGTGGTGGAGGAGCGCCGGCTGGTCAGCATGGCCGAGCCGCATCTCGCCGCGATCGAGCTCAAGATCACGCCGGAGAACTGGGCCGGGCCGATCGAGGTCGCCTCCGCCCTGGACGGCCGCGTCATCAACTGGGGCGTCAAGCGCTACCGTGAGCTCGCCAGCCGCCACCTCGATGTTCTCGACGCCCGGCACTTCTCCGGCGATCTCACCGGCGACAACATGTTGTCGGTCACGGTCGAGACCAACCAGTCCAAGCTGCGCGTCGGCGAGGCCGCCCGCACCCGCCTGTTCCGCGACGGCCGGCGGATGGAGGTGCAGATGACGCCGGCGGACGAGCCCGGCTGTCCGCGCCAGGTCTTCAGCTTCCACGCCGACGAGGGCGAGCCGACCCGGGTGGAGAAGGTGGCGGCGCTCTACAGCTCGAAGGACAAGGCGATCTCCGAGCCGGGGCTCGCCGCGCGCGAGCTCATCGACGTCGCCCCCGATTTCGACGAGCTCGCGGACAAGCACGCTCACGCCTGGACCGGCCTGTGGGGCCGCTTCGACGTCCAGGCGGACTCGGACGATCCGCAGCTGCAGATGATCGTGCGGCTGCACATCTTCCAGCTGATCCAGAGCGTGTCGCCGCACACCCTCGACGTCGACGCCGGCGCCCCGGCGCGAGGCTGGCACGGCGAGGCCTATCGCGGCCACATCTTCTGGGACGAACTCTACATCCTGCCGCTCGTCGACACGCACTATCCGGACATCAGCCGGGCGCTGCTGCGCTATCGCTATCATCGCCTCAGAAAGGCGCGCTTGGCCGCGGCGAGCGCCGGCGCCGCGGGCGCCTGCTATCCCTGGCAGAGCGGCAGCGACGGCCGCGAGGAAAGCCAGGTGATGCACCTGAACCCGCGCTCCGGTCGCTGGGTGCCCGACGCCAGCGCCCAGCAGCGCCACGTCAACCTCGCCATCGCCTACAACATGTGGGCGCATTACCAGCTCACCGGCGAGCGCGCCGCGCTGGAGACCGGTAACGCCGACGTCATCATCGAGATCGCGCGCTATTTCGCCTCGCTATCGCGGTGGAACGAGGATCGCGACGGCGGCCGCTTCGAGATCCACGGCGTCATGGGCCCGGACGAGTTCCACGAGTCCTATCCCGACGCCGAAGAGCACGGGCTCAGGAACAACGCCTACACCAACGTCATGGTCTCCTGGCTGATGGAGACCGCGCTCCAGGTGATCGAAGCGCTCGACGACGAACCGCGCCGCGACCTCGTCCAGCGCCTCGGCATCACCGAGGCCGAGCGCGACCGCTGGGATCAGCTCAGCCGGCGCATGTACGTGCCGCTCCACGCCGACGGCGTCATCAGCCAGTTCGAGGGCTACGAGAACCTCCTCGAGTTCGACTGGGAGGGCTATCGCGAGAAGTACGGCAACATTCAGCGTCTCGACCGCATCCTGGAGGCCGAGGGCGACAGCGCCGACCGCTACAAGCTCGCCAAGCAGGCCGACGCGCTGATGCTGTTCTACCTGTTCGATCAGCCGCAGATCGAGGCCCGCTTCCAGCGCCTGGGCTATCCGTTCTCGGCCGAGCACTGGCTCAAGAACGTCGACTACTACCTGGCGCGGACGTCGCACGGCTCGACCTTGAGCTTTTTGGTCCACGCCTGGGTGCTGGCGCGCCATCGCCCCGATCAGTCCTGGGAGTACCTTCTGACCGCCCTCAACAGCGACGTCGGCGACATCCAGGGCGGCACCACCGCCGAGGGTATCCATCTCGGGCTGATGGCCGGCACCGTCGACCTCGTCCAGCGCGGGCTCACCGGCCTGCAGGCGCGCGACGGCAAGATCATCTTCGATCCCAGCCTGGTGGGCTCGATCCGGCGGATCGCGACCGCGCTGCAGGTCTTCGGGCACTGGATCATGGTGGAGGCCACGCCCGACACGCTGACGCTCGAGTTCGACATCCGCTGGCAACGGCGCGCCGAGCGCATCCCTGTGGAGGTCGCGGGCCGCATCGAGGAATTCGAGCCCGGCGTGCGCAAGACCGTGCCGCTCAAGAAGCCGACGGTGGTGGCGGTCGACGCCGCCGGGGCGTGAGCGCCGCGGACCGGAACCGCGGCCGCCACGGCGGGGTTCACCAACACTCGTATATATGCCGCCGCCGGTCGGCGCCGGCGGCGGCGCCGGAGGAGAAACGTGATGGCGGGCAGTTCGAGCCGCTCGCGCGAAGCCGTGGGCCGAATGACGCTGACCGATCAGCGCAGCGGCGACAGCTGGGAGCTGGACGTCTTCGACGGCACCCTCGGGCCGAGTGTGGTCGATTTCCAGAACTTCTATGCCAAGAGCGGTCACTTCACCTTCGATCCCGGCTTCACCTCGACCGGTAGCTGCGACTCCCGCATCACCTTCATCGACGGCGAGAACGGGATCCTCTTGCACCGCGGCTACCCGATCGAAGAGCTCGCCGCCGACAGCGACTACCTCGAGGTCTGCCACCTGCTGCTCCACGGCGAGTTGCCGACGCGGGCGGAGAAGGCCGAGTTCGACGACATCATCACGCACCACACGATGGTGCACGAGCAGCTGCGCTACTTCTATCGAGGCTTCCGCCG
>CAZCVH010000225.1:0-4029 GCA_964502115.1 uncultured Geminicoccaceae bacterium | reverse complement strand
TGATCGCCTACGACATCGACGTCGTCGCGACGCCGTTGCCGGGGGCTTTGGTGCTGTTCGGGACGGGCGTGGCCGGGATCGCCGGTTACCGGCGTCTTTTCAAGAAGGCCGCCTGAGGGCGGCGGCGGCCGGCACCGCTATTCGGGCGGGCAGCGGTTGATCGGGGCGGCGCGGACGATCGGAAAGCACTCGGCCCAGGCCTCGGTCCGCGGCGGCCACGGCGTCAGGAAGTCGGCGCCGGCGTCGCGGGTGAGCACGCCCTGCTCCTGCAGATCGCGCACCCGGCCGTCGAGATACTCCTTCATGACGGCGAAGCGGCCATCGTCGGCGAAGGTGGCGATCCAGACGTCGTTGGTGACCTGGTGGCGGCCGCGCCGGCGCTCGCGGAACTGGATCTCGACCGCGGCCCGGCCGGTCTCGAGGTCGATGTAGAAGGCGTCGTCGGGGAGGTGGAAGTCGACCGCCGCGGGCGGCGCGCTCGCGTCCGGGCCGCAATAGGCGTCGAGCGCGGCGAGCAGCGCGGCTCGGCCTTCAAGGCTGGTGGTCGGGAACGAGAAGCGGACGTCGGCGGTGACGATCTCGCCCAAGCCTGCCCGGTCGCACTCGGCCCAGGCCTTCGCCATGTCGAGAAAGGCCCATTGGATCGCCCCGCGCGGCGTCTCCCGCGGCCGCAACGGGCCGTCGTAGCTCACCGTCGCGTACGGCTCCGCGCCGGCGCCGGTCGTGGCGATCGCCAGTACAGCCGCCGCGCCGGACACCCACCACGCCATCGATCGCCTCCGTCGCTCGCGCACCGACGGGATCGGTGCGATCGGCGCCGATGGTGTCGCGCGTGCACCAACTCCCGCGAACGCAGCGGCTTGGGGGCGTTCGGACGCGCTTCGTTTGAACGGGCCGCTGCGCCGGCCCGACGAAACGGGGCCCGAAGCCGGCGGCTTCGAGCCCTTCGCCTGCGGCTCCAACCGGCCGCTCACTCGCTGTTCATGCGGTTCTCGACCAGATCGTCGACGACGGCGGGCTCGGCGAGGGTGGAGGTGTCGCCCAGCTGGTCGTGCTCGTTGGCGGCGATCTTCCGCAGGATGCGGCGCATGATCTTGCCGGAGCGCGTCTTGGGCAGACCCGGCGCCCACTGGATGTAGTCCGGCGAGGCGATCGGGCCGATGTCCTGGCGGACGTGCTTGACGAGATCCTGGCGCAGCTCCTCCGACGGCTCCACGCCCGACTGCAAGGTGACGTAGCAGTAGATGCCCTGGCCCTTGAGGTCGTGCGGGAAGCCGACCACCGCGGCCTCGGAGACGGCGGGGTGCGCCACCAGCGAGCTCTCGACCTCGGCGGTGCCCATGCGGTGACCGGAGACGTTGATGACGTCGTCGACGCGGCCCGTGATCCAGTAGTAGCCGTCGTCGTCGCGCTTCGCGCCGTCGCCGGTGAAGTACATCCCTTTGAAGGTCGAGAAGTAGGTCAGCACGAAGCGCTCGTGGTCGCCGTAGAGCGTGCGCATCTGGCCCGGCCAGCTGTCCTTGATGACCAAGTTGCCGGAATTGGCGCCGTCGAGCTCCTGGCCCTCGGTGTCGACCAGCGCCGGCTGGATGCCGAAGAAGGGCAGGGTCGCCGAGCCCGGCTTGAGGTCGGTCGCCCCCGGCAGCGGCGTGATCAGGATGCCGCCGGTCTCGGTCTGCCACCAGGTGTCGACCACGGGGCAGCGGTCCCCGCCGACGACGTGATGGTACCAGCGCCACGCTTCGGGATTGATCGGCTCGCCGACGGTGCCCAACAGACGCAGCGACGACCGCGAGGTCGTCTTCACCGGCTCGTCGCCCTTCTGCATCAGGGCGCGGATCGCGGTCGGTGCGGTGTAGAAGATGGTGACCTGGTGCTTGTCGACGATCTGCCACATCCGCGAGAAATCGGGGTAGTTCGGCACGCCCTCGAACATCAGCGTGGTCGCGCCGTTGGCGAGTGGCCCGTAGACGATGTAGCTGTGGCCGGTGACCCAGCCGACATCGGCGGTGCACCAGTAGATGTCACCGTCCTTATAGTCGAAGACGTATTGATGCGTCATCGACGTAAAGACGAGATAGCCACCCGAGGTGTGCAGCACCCCCTTCGGCTTGCCGGTCGAGCCGGAGGTGTAGAGGATGAAGAGCGGGTCTTCGGCGTAGACGCGCTCGGGCGGACAGTCGGCGGAGGCCTGCGCCATTTCGGCGGTGCCGTCGATGTCGCGCTGCGGCGTCATCGGCACGTCGATGCCGGTGTGACGGAACATCAAGACCTTGACGCCGCCGCTGCATTTTTCGAGCGCCTTGTCGGCGTTGGTCTTGAGCCCGACGGTCTTGCCGCCGCGCATGCCGCCGTCGGAGGTGATGAGAAAGGTGGAATTACAGTCGTTGATGCGGTCGGCGAGGCTGTCGGGACTGAAGCCGCCGAAGACGACGGAGTGGATGGCGCCGATCCGCGCGCAGGCGAGCATGGCATAGGCCGCCTCGGGGATCATCGGCAGATAGATCGTGACGCGGTCGCCCTTGGCCACGCCGTGGCTCTTCATGACGTTGGCGAGCTTCGAGACCTGCTCGTGCAACTCGCGATAGGTGATGTGGCGCGAGACGTTCGGGTCGTCGCCCTCGAAAATGATCGCCGTCTGGTCGCCGCGCTTGTCGAGATGCCGGTCGACGCAATTGTAGCAAACGTTGAGCTCGCCGTCCTCGTACCAGCGGATATGGACGTCATCGGTAAAGGAGACGTCTTTGATCTTGGTCGGAAAGCGCATCCAGTCGAGACGTTCCGCCTGCTCGGCCCAAAAGGCCTCGGGGTGGCTGACGGAGCGGTCGTACATCTCGTGGTATTTCGCCGAATCGCAATGCGACGCCGCGGCGAATGCCGCTGGGACGTGAATGACGTCCGTCATCTGTCTCCTCCCTTTGGTCTTGCGAGCGCGCTCGGGCGGCTGCACGCGTCCGAGGGCATCGTGCAGAGCGGGGCCGGTCAAGACAACAATGGCGCCGCCGCGACCTTCGTCGCGCCGATCGCGTCAGGCGGGCGTGACGCCGGTCTCCCGCAGCCACTCCTCGAAGGTCGGCCAGATGTTCTCGACCATGACCTCGACGCCGGCGGCGGTGGGGTGGATACCGTCGCGCTGGTTGAGCTCGGGACGCGCCGCCACCCCCTTCAACAGGAAGGGATAGAAGGCGACGTCGAAGATCTCGGCGAGATCGCGAAAGGCGGCCTCGTAGCGCTCGGCGTAGTCCTCGCCCAGGTTCGGCGGCGCGCGCATGCCGGCGAGCAGGGTGGGCATCTGGGCCTCCTCGAGCGTCTCCAGCATGGCCTCGAGGTTGGCCTTCATCTCCGCGACCGGCACGGCCCGCAGGCCGTCGTTGGCGCCGAGGGCGAGGACGACGTGGCTGGGTTCGTCCGCCAACAGCCAGTCCAGCCGCGCCCGTCCACCGGCGGTGGTGTCGCCGGAGAGCCCGGCGTTGACCACGGTGCAGGGATAGCCCTCGGCCGCGAGGCGCTCGCCCATCTCGGCGGGCCAGCTCTCCGCCTCGTCGAGGCCGTAGCCGGCGGTGAGGCTGTCGCCCAGAAAGGCGATGCGGCAGTCCGTGGCCGCCGCGGCCGCCGTGGCCGGAGCCCAGAGGTTGAGGGCGAGCGCGAGCGCGCCACATGGAAGTGTAGCGCCGAGCTTCCGGAAAAGAGACGCCATCGTGGCCCCATTGATCGAATTGGACGACGTGCACCTGACGCTCAGGGCGCCGGGCGGTGCGGTCAACGTGCTCGCCGGCGTGGATCTGGCGGTCGAGGCCGGCAGCGCCACCGGTATCGTCGGTCCGTCCGGCTCGGGCAAGTCGAGCCTGCTGGCGATCATCGCCGGCTTGGAGCGGCCGAGTAGCGGTCGCGTGCGCATCGGCGGCCGCGAGATCTCGGCGCTGGACGAGAACGCCCGCGCCGACTGGCGCCGGCGCGAACTCGGCATCCTCTTTCAGAGCTTTCACCTGATCCCGACGCTGACCGCGCTCGAGAACGTCGCCGTGCCGC
>CAZCVH010000224.1:0-4077 GCA_964502115.1 uncultured Geminicoccaceae bacterium | reverse complement strand
TACCCCAGGGCGCGCACGTATTCGAAGGCGTCCGTGGGGTTGGGGCACAGCTGGCGCGGCGCTCCTGGACGTGCGCGGGCTCGCCACCGGCTTCGCCACGGCCGGCCGGCCGATCCGCGCGGTGGACGACGTCGACCTCCGCGTCCAGCCGGGCGAGACGGTCGGCATCGTCGGCGAGAGCGGCTCGGGCAAGTCGGTGACCGCGCTCTCGATCCTCGGCCTCGTGGCGACGCCGCCCGGGCGCATCGAGCGGGGCCTGATCCGCTATCGCGACGAGGATCTGTTGGAGGTGTCGCTCGGCCGCCTGCAGGACGTCCGCGGCGACCGCATCGCCTACATCTTCCAGGACCCGCAGGCGACGCTGAACCCGTTGATGCCGGTGGTCGACCAGGTGGCGGAGACGATCGCCCGCCATCGCGGCGGGGCGGTGCGCGAGGAGGCGGCGGCCCTGCTCGAGCGGGTCGGGCTCGGGGGCCGCGGCGACGCCCGTCCGCACGAGCTCTCGGGCGGGCAGCGCCAGCGCGTCGGCATCGCCATGGCGCTCGCCAACGCCCCGGACGTCCTGATCGCCGACGAGCCGACGACCGCGCTCGACGTCACCACCCAGGCGCGCGTGCTCGACATGCTGGACGAGCGGCGCCGCGACGAGGGTGCGGCGCTCGTCTTCATCACCCACGATCTCGGCGTCGTCTCCGAGCTCTGCGAGCGCCTGGTCGTCATGTACGCCGGCCAGGTCGTCGAGAGCGGCCCGACCGCGGCCGTCTTCGCCGAGCCGCGCCACCCCTACACCGAGCGTCTGTTGGCCTGCGTGCCGGTGCTGGGCGAGCCCGAGCGCGCGCTGCATCCGATCGCGGGCATGCCGCCGGCGCTCGACGACCTGCCGCGGGGCTGCGCCTTCGCGCCGCGCTGCCCGCTCGCCGAGGACGCCTGCCGCGCCGGCCCAATCGCGCTCGAGAGCGTGGCCGCCGGCCACCAAGCGCGCTGCCGCCGCCACCGCGAGCTCGCCCGTGGCTGAGGAGGCGATCCTGAAAGCCGAGCATCTGGTGCGCCGCTTCGGTGGCGGGCGGCGCTGGACCGGCGCGCGGCGGCCCGAGCTCGTCGCCGTCGACGATGTCAGCCTCGCCGTGCGGCCCGGCACGACGCTCGGCATCGTCGGCGAGAGCGGCTCCGGCAAGTCGACGGTGGCGCGCCTGCTCACCGGCCTCTCGGCGCCGAGCTCCGGGCGCATCCTGGTCGAGGGGCGGGCCGTGGGCGGCGGCACGGCCGCGGAGCGCCGGCGCTTTCACCGCACCGTCCAGCTCGTCTTCCAGGACCCGGCGAGTGCGTTGAACCCCAGAAAGACCGTGCGCCGCATCCTGAGCGGACCCTTGGAGGCGCTCACCGAGCTCGACAGCGCCGCCCGTCGCCGGCGGGTCGACGAGCTGATGGAGCTCGTCGGGCTCAGGCCCGAGTTCGCCGCGCGCTACCCGCACGAGTTCTCCGGCGGCCAGGCCCAGCGCG
Source organism: uncultured Geminicoccaceae bacterium (assembly GCA_964502115.1). Lineage (GTDB taxonomy): Bacteria > Pseudomonadota > Alphaproteobacteria > Geminicoccales > Geminicoccaceae > JAAAPF01. Next base: position 2,577 of record CAZCVH010000224.1, on the reverse strand, counting down.
TCGCCGTCGCCCGCGCGCTCGCGGTCGAGCCGCCGCTGGTGGTGCTCGACGAGGCGGTCTCGGCGCTGGACGTCTCGATCCAGGCGCAGGTGCTGGCGCTGTTGAAGGATCTGCAGGCCCGGCTCGACCTCGCCTACGTCTTCATCAGCCACGACCTCGCCGTCGTCGAGGCGATGGCCGACGCGGTGCTGGTGATGCAGGCCGGCCGCGTCGTGGAGGAGGGCGATCACGCCCGCATCTTCCGCGAGCCGCGCCATCCCTACACCCGCGAGCTCCTGGCCGCGGTGCCGGTGCCGGGGCGCCGGCGAACGTGATCGCGCCGGATTTGCCGTCGACGCGCGCGCTCGCTAAACGCACGGGGACCTTCCGCAAGGGCGAGGACGGCATGCGCGCGCTTCGACGGTGGACCCTGGCCGCGGCGTCGGCGCTGCTGGCGACGGCGGCGCACGCCGACACCCCCGATCCGGCGAACTGGCCCGCGGTCGAGGAGGCCGCCCGCGGCCAGCGGGTCTATTGGGCCGCCTGGGGCGGCGAGCCGCGCATCAACGCCTACATCGATTGGGTCGCGGGCGAGGTCGACCGTCGCTTCGCCATCGAGCTCACCCACGTCAAGGTGAGCGACATCGCCCAGACCGTCAGCCGTGTCCTCGCCGAGAAGGTGGCGGGCAACACGGCGGACGGTGCGGTCGATCTGATGTGGATCAACGGCGAGAACTTCGCCGCGATGAAGCGCCAGGATCTCTTGTTCGGACCCTGGGCGGAAGACCTGCCCCACTTGGCGCTCACCGACCCGGACGAGAACCCGGCGGTGCGCGAGGACTTCACCGTGCCGGTCGAGGGCTACGAGGCGCCGTGGGGCAAGGCGCAGCTCACCTTCTTCCACGACGGCGCGTTCGAGCCCGACCCGCCGGCGAGCATCGCCGCGCTCGGCGCGTGGGCCGAAGCGAACCCCGGCCGCTTCACCTACCCGTTGGTGCCCAATTTCCTCGGCAGCACGTTCTTGAAGCAGGCGCTGCTCGAGCTGGCACCCGACCGCGAACCGCTCTACGACCCGGTCGCGGACGCCACGGACTACGAGGCGATGACGGCGCCGCTCTGGGACTATCTGGACGCGCTGCATCCGAACTTGTGGCGATCCGGCCGTGACTTTCCGAGCGACGGCGGCGAGCTGCGGCGGCTTCTGGGCGACGGCGAGATCACCATCGCCTTCGATTTCGATCCGGTCGCGGCGAGTGCGGCGATCGCCGCCGGCGAGCTGCCGCCGAGCGTGCGCGGCTACGTCCTCGAAGGCGGCACCATCGGCAACGTCAACTTCGTCGCCATCCCCTTCAACAGCGGCTCGAAAGCGGCGGCGATGGTGGTGGCGAACTTCCTGCTCTCGCCCGAGGCGCAGGCCCGAAAGCAGGACCCCGACGTCTGGGGCGGCTTCACCGTGCTCGCCATGGACGCCCTCGCACCCGCCGACCGCGCCCGCTTCGAGGCCTTGGAGATGGGGCTGGCGACGCCCACGCCGCAGGAGCTCGGCGCGCCGGTGCCGGAGCCGCACCCGAGCTGGATGGTGCGCCTCGAGGACGACTGGCGCGAACGCTACGGCGCGCGCTGATCCCGCCGCGTGTATCGGCTCTACGTCGAAGCGGCGCCGCGCCTCGCCATCCTGATCCTGACCGTCGCCGTCGTCGGCGGGCTCGCCGGCATCGCCGCGCCGGCTTTCGGCTGGCTGCCGGCGCTCGGCGGGACGCGCGTGTCGCTGGCGCCGTGGCGCGAGCTGCTCGCCGCCCCCGGGCTCGCGCAGATGGTGGGCGTGAGCCTGCTCGCGGGCGTGCTGAGCGCCTTGCTCTCGCTCGCGATCGTCCTCGCCGTCGTCGCCGCCTTCCATCGCACCCGCGCCTTCGCGCTGGTCGAGCGCAGCCTGAGCCCGATCCTCTCGATCCCGCACGCCGCCGCCGCCATCGGCTTCGCGTTCCTGGTGGCGCCGTCCGGCCTCTTGGCGCGGCTGGCGTCGCCCGGCCTCACCGGCTGGCAGCGCCCGCCCGACCTCCTGATCGTGGGCGATCCGTGGGGCCTCGCGATGATCGCCGCACTCGTCGTCAAGGAGGTCGCGTTCCTGTTGTTGATGACGCTCGCCGTGTTGCCGCAGACGGGCCTGCGCGAGCGCCTGCCGGTGGCGCGGATGCTCGGCTACCGGCCGGTCGCCGCCTTCGCCAAGGTGGTGCTGCCGCGGCTCTACCCGCTCATCCGCCTGCCGCTCTACGCCGTCGTCGCCTACGCCTCCTCGACGGTGGAGGTGGCGCTGATCCTCGGCCCCTCGACGCCGCCGCCGCTCGCCGTCGCGATCGTGCGCTGGATGAACGACCCCGACCTCCAGACGCGGTTCATGGCCTCGGCGGCGGCGCTGTTGCAGGTGGGCGTCACCTTCACCGCGCTGGCGCTGTGGCGGCTGGCGGAGGTGGTGACCGCACGGCTCGCCCGCGGCTGGCTCACCGGCGGCGGCCGCGGCGCCTGCGACCGCGCGGTGGCCGCGTTCGGCGCAGATCGGAAGAGCGTCGTGTAGGGAAAGAGTGTAGATCTCGGTGGTCG
>CAZCVH010000223.1:0-4081 GCA_964502115.1 uncultured Geminicoccaceae bacterium | reverse complement strand
TTGCTCGACGGCCTCGGCGTGCCGCGGGCGGTGGTGGTGGGCCATTCCATGGGGGCCCTGGTGGCGCTGGAGCTGGCGCGCAGCCGCCCCGAACGGGTGGCCGGCGTCGCCGCGATCGCGGCGGGCGAGCGGATGCCGATCCACGCCCGCCTGCTCGCCGACGCCCACGCCCGACCCGAGCGCGCGATCGAGGAGATCCTGGCCCGTGGCTTCGCGCCGCGCCAGGCCGGCCGCCCGCCCGGCATCGCGATGCACGAGCTCGCGCGGCGGATTTTGGCCGGCAGCGCGGCCGGCGTGCTGGCGGGCGATCTCGCCGCCTGCGACCGCTACCGAGCGCTCGCCGAGGGCGCCGCGGCGATCACCGCGCCCGCGCTCGTCGTCACCGCGCAGCGCGACCGGCTGACGCCCACCCCGGCCGGCCGGGCTCTCGCCGCGGCGCTGCCGCGGGCGGAGCTGGTGGAGCTGCGACGGCTCGGCCACATGGCACCGCTGGAGGCGCCGGCACACGTCGCCGACACGCTCAGACGTTGGCTTCCTCGGTCCAGTACGGCCGCCGCCGGAACGGCATCCGCCGCGAGACCCGCTGCGCCCGCTCGCGCCAGCTCTGCAGGCGCATGATGCCTTCGATCCGGCGATCGAGGAAATCCCAGGTGTCCTCCTGGTCCATCGAGGTGTCCTCGAGCCAGTACAAGACGGTGGCGGTGTAGATCGCCGCGAGCGTCGCGCGCTTGGTGTAGACCGACCAGCCGTCGTCCTTGGTATCCCCGGCGGCGAGCCACATCCGGTCGACCGTTCGCCACAGGTTCTGAAAGCCGCCCATCGCGGTGTTCGGCAAGGAGCGCGCGGACAGCGCGCGACGGGTGGCCTCGCGATACGGCGCGAGCACCTCGATGCGTGCCCGCACCGCGGCGGCGATGCGATCGCGCACCCGCAGACGCTCGAGGTCCTCGTTCTCCAGCCGCGCCAGCATCTGGCGGTCGGCCCAGTCGTCGAAGGCGTCGAGCATGCTCTCGCCACCGCGCGGGAACAGCCGCCGCGCCGTCGTCGGCTCCATCTCGAGATCGCGCGCGGCGGCCGCGAGCACCTGGCGCGACCAGCCGTCGAAGGCGACGTGCTCGAGCGCGGCCAACAACAGCGCGTCCTTTTGGGCGTGGCGATCGGTCATGCCCGGGTGTCCTCTTCCGGTTCGTTGTCCGCGCGATGGGGATCGAGCCGCGCCAGCAGATGGTGGGCCTCGCGGGTCATGGCGAGGTCGCGGGGATCGCGCAAGCGCATCGGGTAGAGCACGCCGTCGAGGTGGTCCACCTCGTGCTGCAGCACACGCGCGAAGAACCCTTGGGCCTCGCCGTCGAGGCGCCTTCCGTCGCGATCCTGCGCGCACCAGCGCACCCGGTGCCAGCGCGGCACCAGCCCCTGCCAGTCGGGGATCGAGAGGCAGCCCTCGACCCCGAGCTCGACCTCCTCACCCACCGGCTCGAGCGTGGGATTGATCAACACCAGCGGCGCGTCGCGCTCGCGCGCCGGCTGGACGACGATCACCCGCTCGCTCGCGTACACCTGCGGCGCCGCCAGGCCGACACCGGGGGCGTCGCGCATGGTCTCGACCATGTCGTCGGCCAGCCGGCGGGTCGCGTCGTCGAGCGGCACCGCCACCGCTTCGGCCCGGCGCCACAGCACCGGCTGGCCCATCACCGCGATCTTGCGAAGCGTCATGGCGGATAGATAAGACGCGCGCGCCCGGACGCCAACGGCCCCGTCGGCGCAAAGCCGTTGCGAACCGCCGCGTCGTCAACATATAAGGCGGTGGCGCGCTCGCGGCCGGCGGGCGTGGATTTTTGCGTCTTGAGATCGGGCGTCGTCCACAAGCGATGCGACCCCCAGCCGAGGAGTTCGAATGACCGTCGAAGTTCAGGTTCGCGACAACAACGTCGATCAGGCGTTGCGCGCGCTCAAAAAGAAGATGCAGCGCGAGGGTCTCTACCGCGAGATGCGGATGCGCCGCCATTACGAGAAGCCGTCGGAGCGCCGGGCGCGGGAGAAGGCCGAGGCGATTCGCCGCTTCCGCAAGCTGCAGAAGAAGCGCGCCGAGCGCGACGAACTCTGAGCCGAAGACGGTCACGCCGCATCGCCGCCGGTACGGTGACCAGCGGTCGAGCCGCCACCACCGCGGCGGCGTCAGGAAGCGGCGACGTCCGCCTGCTGGTCGTTCCAAAGGTGGGCGTAGCGGCCGCCCTGGGCGAGGAGCTGGGCGTGGGTGCCGGCCTCGACCACCCGCCCGCTCTCCATCACCACGATGCGGTCGGCGTCCACGATCGTCGACAATCGGTGCGCGATGACGAGCGAGGTCCGCCCGCGCGTGATCTGTCGGATCGCCGTCTGCAGGGCGCGCTCCGTCACCGTGTCCAGGGCCGAGGTAGCCTCGTCGAGCACCAGGATGCGGGGGTCCTTCAAGACCATGCGGGCGATGGCGACGCGCTGCTTCTCGCCACCCGAGAGCTTGAGCCCGCGCTCGCCGACGAGCGTGTCCCAGCCGTCCGGTAGCCCGTCGATGAAGCCCTTGATCTGCGCGGTCTCGGCGGCGCGCCCGATCTCCGCCTGCGCGGCGCCCGGCCGGCCGTAGGCGATGTTGGCGCCGATGGTGTCGTTGAAGAGCACGGTGTCCTGCGGGACCACCCCGATCGCGCCGCGCAGGCTCGCCTGGGTGACATGGCGGATGTCCTGGCCGTCGATCGCGATCCGGCCGGCCTCGACGTCGTAGAAACGGCACAACAGGCGCACCAGTGTCGACTTGCCCGCACCGGTACCGCCGACGACGGCGAGGGTCCGGCCCGCCGGCAGGTCGAGCTCGAAGCCGTCGAGGATCGGCCGGCGCGCATCGTAGCCGAAGCGTACCTCTTCGAAGCGGACGCGCCCCGGTCCCTCGCGCAGAGGTTGTGCGTCCGGGGCGTCGGCGACCGCCGGGGCGACGTCCAACAGCCCGCTCAGATGCTCGAGATCGGCCAGCGACTGCTTCACCTCGCGGTAGACGAAGCCGAGGATGTTGAGCGGCTGGTAGAGCTGCAGGATGAAGGCGTTGACGAGCACGACGTCGCCCACCGTCATCGTGCCGGCGACGACGCCGAGCGCGGCGTTGAACATGAGCGCGGTGACGCCGAGCGCGACGATCGCCTGCTGGCCGAAGTTCAAGGCGGCGAGCGAGGTCTGCGAGCGCACCGCGGCGTCCTCGTAGGAGCCCAGCGCGCGGTCGAGCCGGTCGGCCTCGTACGCCTCGTTGGTGAAGGTCTTCACCGTCTCGTAGTTCAACAGGCCGTCGACGCTGCGCCCGGCGACGTCGTTGTCGCGGGCGTTCATCTCGCGCCTGAAGGCGGTGCGCCACTCGGTGGCGACGACGGTGAAGAGGGCGTAGCCGACGATGGTCGCCGCCGTGATCAGCGCGAACGACCAGTGGTAGTTCCAGAGCAGGATCCCGATCACCAGCACGAACTCGAACGCCGTCGGCGCCAGGTTGAACAGCACCATGCCCAAAAGGAACGTCATCGCCTGCACCCCGCGGGAGATGGCCCGCGACAGCTCGCCGGTGCGGCGCTCGAGATGGAACTGCAGCGGCAGCTCGAAGAGATGGCGGAAGACCCTGAGCGAGAGGCGACGGCCGGCACGCTGGGCGACGCGGGCGAAGATCGCCTCGCGCAGATTGGTGAAGAGCGACGAGCCGAGGCGGGCCCCGCCATAGGCCAGCAGCACCATGACGGGCAGCGTCGCGGCCTGGTTCTCGCCGGCGTCGAGCGCGTCGACCACGGCCTTGTAGAAAAACGGGATCTGGACGGCGACGAGCTTGGCGCCGACGACCAGCGCGAGCGCCGTGACCACCCGTGTGCGCAGGCCCGACCCGTCCGCGGGCCACAGCGCCGGCGCGACGGTGCGCGCCAGCCAGCGCCAACCGGGACGGCTGTCGGCCGCCTTGCTCGCCATCGCGCTCAGCCCTCCTCGACATGGACGGCGCCGACGCCCCGGCCCCGGCGAGCGGCGGCGCCGACGCCAGATCGGAAGAGCACACGTCTGAACTCCAGTCACGTGAAACGAT
>CAZCVH010000222.1:0-4089 GCA_964502115.1 uncultured Geminicoccaceae bacterium | reverse complement strand
CGACCACCGAGATCTACACTCTTTCCCTACACGACGCTCTTCCGATCTCATCCGCGCCGTCGCCGCGAGCGCGCCGCGCCCGGAGCCGGCGGGCGGGCGCCGCGACGGCTTGACAGCGGCGGAGCGGGGCTCTGCCTATGGTGGCCATGACCGACAGCCCCGCCCCCGCCCATCTCCGCCGCGCCGGCGACGGCGCCTGGCTCGTCGATTTCGGCGAGCGCACCGACGACGCCGTCAACAACGCCGCCATCGCCTTCGACCGCTGGGTGCGCGACCAGCGGATCGCCGGCGTGGTCGAGACCGCGCCGACGATCCGCTCGGTGCTGGTCCGCTTCGACCCGCTGGCGCTCGACGACGAGGCCCTCGCCGACCGCCTGCGCGCGGGGCTCGCCGAGCGCGACTGGCTGAGCGCGGCGCCGCCCGAGGGCCGGCGCCGCTGGCGCATCCCCGTCGCCTACGGCGGCCCGCACGGGCCCCATCTCGCCGAGATCGCCCAGGAGCGCGGCGTCGACGAGGCGACGCTGGTCGAGGACCATGCCGCCGGCACGCACCGCGTGCGGATGGTCGGCTTCGCCCCCGGCTTCGTCTACACCGGCATGCTGGCCGAGGCCTGGGACCTGCCGCGGCGCACCGAGGTCGTGCCACGCGTGCCGCCGGGCACGCTCGCGGTCGCGGTGCGTCAGACCGTCTTGACCTCGACCACGATCCCGACCGGCTGGCGCCTCATCGGCCGCACGCCCTGGCGCGCCTTCGCCCTCGACCGCGAGCCGCCCTTCGCGCTGGCCGCCGGCGACGAGCTCGTCTTCGAGCCCGTCGGCGACGCGGACTACGAGCGGCTCGCCGCCGACGCCGAGGCCGGCGGCGAGATCGTGCGCGCGGAGCCGTTGTCGTGAGCGCCGTCGGTCTCGAGGTCGTCGATCCCGGTCTCCACGCGACCGTGCAGGATCTCGGCCGCCCCGGCCTGCAGCGCGCCGGCGTCGCCGAGGGCGGCGCGCTCGACCCGCGCGCGCTCCACGAAGGTGCGGCGCTGTTGGGCCAGGACCCCGGCCTCGCCGCGCTCGAGATGACGCTGATGGGCGGGCGCTTTCGCGCCGTGGGCGGGGCGGTGCGCGTGGCGCTCACCGGCGCGCGCTCACCCGCCACCGTCGACGGCCGCGCGGTGGCCTGGCACACCGCCTTCAGCTTGCGCGAGGGGGCGGAGCTCGCCGTCGACACGGCGGTGGACGGCGTCTACGCCTATCTGCATCTCGGCGGCGGTATCGACGTGCCGGCGGTGCTCGGTTCGCGCTCGACCCATCTGCGCGCCGGGTTCGGCGGGCTCGCGGGCCGTGGGCTCCGCGCCGGCGACGTCCTGCCCGCGGGTGCGGCGGCGCGCGGCGACGAGGACACCACGATGCTGGACATCGCCCCCGAGCCGCCGCCCGCGACCGTGCGCATCCTCTGGGGCGTGCACGCCGAGGAGTTCGCCGAGGCGGAGCGCGCACGCTTGCTCGCCACCCGGTTCCGCGTCTCGCCCAAGCGCGACCGCATGGGCGTGCGCCTCGACGGCGCCGACGCGCCCTTCGAGCCGGCGCGCGGGCTGACGCTGATCTCCGACGCGGTGGTCCAGGGCGACGTCCAGGTGCCGGGCGACGGGGTGCCGATCGTGCTCCTGGCCGACCGCCAGCCGACCGGCGGCTATCCGCGGATCGCCACCGTCGTCACCGCCGACCTGGCGGCCTTCGCCCAGCTGGCGACCGGCGCGCCGGTGCGCTTTCGCCCGGTCTCGCCCGCCGAGGCCGTCGCGGCCTTGCGCGAACACCGCGCCCGGCTGGCGGCGTTGCCCCGACAGGTGCGGTCGCGCCCCGCCGTCGATCCGCTGCTCGCGGTCAACCTGATCGACGGCGTCTGCGATGGAGATTTCGAGCCATGACCGAGACGCTCGATCTGAACGCCGATCTCGGCGAGAGCTTCGGGCCCTGGCGCATGGGCCAGGACGAGGCGCTGTTCGACATCGTCACCAGCGCCAACGTCGCCTGCGGCTTTCACGCCGGCGATCCGATGGAGATGGACCGCACGGTCGAGCGGGCGCGGGCCAAGGGCGTCGCCGTCGGCGCCCATCCGGGCTTTCGCGACCTCGAGGGCTTCGGCCGGCGGCGCATCCACGGCCTCGCACCCGCGGAGGTGCGCACGCTGGTGCGCTATCAGGTCGGCGCGCTGGCCGCCATCGCCCGCGCCCACGGGCTCGAACTCTCCCACGTCAAGCTGCACGGCGCGCTCGCCAACATGGCGAGCGAGGACGAGGCGATCGCCAAGCCCTTCATCGAGGCGGTGGCCGCCTTCGACCCCGCGCTCGCCGTCATCGCGATGGCCGCGACCGCGCTCGAGCGCACCGCCGCCGCCCATCCCCATCCGCTGGTGCGCGAGATCTACGCCGACCGCGGCTACAACGACGACGGCACGCTGGTCGCGCGCGGCGTCCCCGGCGCCGTCCTCCACGACGCCGAGGCGGCCGCCGACCGCGTGCTCCGGATGCTCGACGAGGGTGCTCTCACCTCCATCAACGGCGCCAAGCTGGCGGTCGAGCCCGAGACCGTCTGCGTCCACGGCGACGGCCCCGAGGCGCTGCACATGGCCGCGACCCTGCGCACGCGCCTGGAGCGGGCGGGCGTGCGCGTGGCCAGCTTCCGCGCCCCCACCCCGGAGCCGGCGTGATGGACGAGCTCACCGCCGCCCTCGCGCGCATCACCACCGCCACCCTCACCACCGTCCTGTTGAAGAAGGGGCTCCGCAACGTCTGGCTGCGGGGGTCGATGCCGCTCGCCGCCGGCGCGCGGGTGGTGGGCCCGGCCTTCACCCTGCGCTTCGTGCCGGCGCGCGAGGACCTGGCGACGCCCGCGAGCTGGTCGTCGCCGACCTCGACCCGCGCCGCGATCGAGGCCATGCCGGCGGGCGTCGTCACCGTCGTCGACGCCGGCGGCATCGCCGACGCCGGCATCTTCGGCGACATCCTGTGCGCGCGGATGGCGGGGCGCGGCGTGAGCGCGCTGGTGACCGACGGCGTCGTGCGCGACCGCGAGGGCGTGCGCGCCACCGGCCTGCCGGTGTGGAGCCGGGGTGCGGCCGCCCCACCATCGGTGGCGGCGCTCACCTTCGTCGGCTGGCAGGAGGCGATCGGCTGCGGCGGCGTCGCGGTGATGCCGAACGATTGGATCGTCGCCGACGAGGACGGGGCGGTCTGCGTGCCGCGGGCGCTCGCCGAGGAGGTCGCCGAGGCGGGCCGGGAACAGGAGCGCCTCGAGGCCTGGATCATGCGCGAGGTCGAAGGCGGCGCGGCGCTGCCGGGGCTCTATCCCGCCGACGAGGCCAATCGCCGGCGTTACGAGGAGGCCAAGGCCAGGGGCGAGGCGTGAGCGGGCCCCGCCGTGGCGCCCGCTTCGCGCGGCCGGGCGCGGGTTGAACCGGCGCCCGTCGCCGTTACCCTCGCAGCCGCGCTTCGACCGACGCGAGCCCGACGAGACGCTCTTGGCCGCCAAGACCACCCTCAACGCCGCCAACCTGGAGACGCTGGGCACCGAGCGGCTGGCCGCGCTGGTGCTCGAGCTGGTCGACGGCGATGCGGCCGCCAAGCGGCGGGCGCGGCTGGCGCTCGCCGCCCGCCACGATCGCGCAGACCTCGCGCGCGCCGTCCGCAAGCGCTGGCAGAGCGTCGCGCGCGCGGCGAGCGAGCTCGACACCGACGACCAACGGGTTCTCGCCCGCGACCTCGACGCCCATCGCCGCGCCGTGGTCGACCATCTCGCCCCGCCCCGACCCGACGAGGCGCTCGACCTGCTGTTGCACCTGATCGAGCTGCGGCCGGCGGTGATGGATCGTTGTCATCGGTCCGACGAGGCCCTGCTGGGCGTGTTCGAGGACGCCGCGGCCGCGCTGCCCGCGCTGATCGACGCCGCCCGGTCGGCGCCGACGCCGCTCGCCGGGCGGGTGGCCCGACTGGTGGCGGCGGATGGCTGGAACGGTGCCCTCGATGTGGTGGACGCCGTCGCCCCCGGGCTCGGCGCCGACGGGCGCGACCACCTGCGCGCGCGGCTCGAGGAGATCGGAAGAGCA
>CAZCVH010000221.1:1610-4095 GCA_964502115.1 uncultured Geminicoccaceae bacterium | reverse complement strand
GACCGCCGCCGGGGTCGGGCGCGGCGGTGGGTCGGCGTCGGCTCAGCGGCGCTGCGAGGCTTCGTGGCGGGCGAGGGCGCGTTCGAGGGCTTGTTTGCGGTCGCGGGCGCCGCGCTCGAACTCGCGGGCGACGAGGCGCTCGCGCGCGTCCGGGCGGCGCACCTTGACCCGCAGCTCGCGCTCGAGCCGGCGCTCCTCGCTCTCGAACCGGCGCCTGAGCCATCGCCACACGGTGCCCCTCCCTCCTCGCGCGGCGTCCCCGGCTGCGGGGACGCCGGCTGCGGCGTCGTGTCCGCGCCGCGCTCGACGCCAGCGGACGCGGGCGGTGACGCGGGCCGCGACCGCGACGCTCGCCTTAGGTATAAACGACAGACGGCGGGCGGAGAATATCCTCCGCGCCCGGCACGACGCCGCGCCCGCGCGCCCCCGTCGGCCGGATGCCGCCGTCGGCCGGACGGTGGTGGAGGTGAGAGGAGACGATGGCCCACGCCTTGGACGAACTCGCCCGCGAGGCTCGCCAAGAGGTCGAGCCGGCGCCCGGCGTCGGCCGTGAGCCCGTCGCCTCGCGCCAGGAGCAAAAGGAGAGCCCGCTCTACCAGGGCCGGGTCTGGGTCTATCCCAAGGCCGTCGCCGGCACCTTCCGTCGCGTCAAATGGGCGGCGCTGGTGGCGCTTCTCGGCGTCTACTGGGTGCTGCCCTGGGTGCGCTGGGACCGCGGCCCCGGCGCGCCCGACCAGGCGGTGATGATCGACATGGCGGGCCGCCGCGGCTACTGGTTCGGCATCGAGATCTGGCCGCAGGAAGTCTACTTCCTCACCGGCCTTTTGATCATGGCGGCGTTCGGGCTGTTTCTGGCGACCGCGCTCCTGGGCCGGCTGTGGTGCGGCTTCGCCTGCCCGCAGACCGTCTGGACCGACCTCTACATGTGGGTCGAGCGCCACATCGAGGGCGACCGCGCCGCCCGCATCCGCCTCGACAAGAGCCCGTGGAACGCGGCGAAGGTGAAAAAGAAGCTCGCCAAGCACGGCGCCTGGCTCGCCATCGCGCTCGCCACCGGCGGCGCCTGGATCCTCTATTTCGGCAACGCGCCCGACGTTTTGGTCAACATCGTCACCGGGGAGGCGTCGCTCACCGCCTACTTCTTCATCGGGCTGTTCACGACGACGACCTACCTGCTGGCCGGCGTCGCGCGCGAGCAGGTCTGCACCTACATGTGCCCGTGGCCGCGCATCCAGGGCGCGCTGTTCGATCAGGACACCCTCGCCGTCACCTACGAGCGCTGGCGCGGCGAGCCCAGGGGGCCGATCAAGAAGGGCCGGAGCTTCGAGCAGCGCGGCGACTGCATCGATTGCAAGCAGTGCGTCGCGGTCTGTCCCACCGGCGTCGACATCCGCGACGGCCTGCAGCTCGAATGCATCGGCTGCGGCTTGTGCATCGACGCCTGCAACGAGGTCATGGACCGCGTCGGCCGGCCGCGACACCTCATCACTTACGACAGCGCGCGCAACGTCGAGGCCCGCGAGGCCGGCGCGACCCCGCGCATCCGCCCCTTGCGCGCGCGCACGGCGATCTACGTCGCGGCGCTCGCGGTCGTGGGCGCGCTGATGACCTACGGGCTGATGACGCGCGGCCAGACCGACCTCACCATCCAGCGCGACCGCAGCGCGCTCTTCATCACCCTCGCCGACGGCAGCGTGCGCAACACCTACACGGTCAAGGTCCACAACAAGACCTTCGATCCGCAGCTCTACACCCTCGACATCGCGGGCCTGCCGGCCGCCGCCGAAGCCTGGGTGGTCGGGCGCTCGCCCGAGCCGCTGGGCGACATCCGCCTCGCCGCCGAGGCCGACGCCGTCGCCGAATACACGCTTTTGGTCGCGGTGCCGCGCGACGACCTCGCCGGCGCCTCGCTCGATCTGGAGTTCGCGGTCACCTCCGAGTTCAACGAGACCGTGACGCACGACACCGTCTTTCGGGGACCCGAGCGATGAGCGAGACCACCGCCCGCAGGAGCGCGTGGATTCCCTGGACGTTCGTCGGCTTCTTCGGCGTCGTCTTCGGCGCGAATGCGATCATGATCTGGTTCGCGCTCACCACCTTCACGGGCCTCGACCGCGAGGAACCCTATCTGCGCGGCGTCGACTACAACGCGGTGCTCGAGGAGGAGCGTCGCCAGCAGGCGCTGGGCTGGACCGCCGCGGTCACCGCGGACACCGACCGCCTCGCCGTCGAGGTCGCCGACCGCCTGGAGCAACCGCTCGAGGGGGCGGTGGTCCACGCCGAGCTCACCCGCCCGGTGAACGCCGCGCTCGACTTCACCGCCGCGCTCGCGCCCGCCGGCGACGGGCGCTACGCCGCGGCGCTCGACTGGCCCGAGCCGGGCCGCTGGGACGTCCTGATCACCGTCGAGCAGAGCGGCCGCGTCTTCCAGCACCACCGCCGGCTGATGGTGCGATGACCGACGCCGTCGCCGTTCCCGCCGCCG
>CAZCVH010000221.1:0-1510 GCA_964502115.1 uncultured Geminicoccaceae bacterium | reverse complement strand
CGCCGACGCGCCCGACCATCTCGACGGCATCGAGAGCTACGTCCGCAGCGAGCGCGGCACCCACCGCCTCGCGCTGTTGGCCGAAGGCGTCCATTGCGGCGGCTGCGTACGCAAGATCGAACACGCGCTCGAGGCCGAGCCCACCGTCGCCGAAGCCCGCCTCAACCTGACGACGCGGCGGCTCAACCTGGCCTGGCGGGGCGCGGCGGCGGACGGCCGCCGCCTGATCGAGAAGGTCGAGGCGCTGGGCTTTCGCCTGGTGCCCTTCGACGCCGAGCGCGCCCAGGACGACGACGCGGCCGAGCGCCGGGCGCTCCTGCGCGCCATGGGCATCGCCGGCTTCGCCGCCGCCAACGTCATGCTGCTCTCGGTCGCGGTCTGGGCCGGCCACGCCCAGGGCATGGCCGAGACCACCCGCACGCTCCTCCATTGGTTCTCCGCGCTGGTGGCGCTGCCGGCGATCGCGGTCGCCGGCCAGCCCTTCTTCCGCTCGGCGATCCAGGCGCTCAGGGCCGGCCACACCAACATGGACGTGCCGATCTCGCTGGCGGTGATCCTCGCACCGGCGGTGAGCCTGTTCGAGACCATGCGCCACGGCCCCCACGCCTATTTCGACAGCGCGGTGATGCTGCTGTTCTTCCTCTTGGTCGGGCGCTATCTCGACCGCCGGGCGCGCGGGCGCGCGCGGCAGGCGGCGACGCGGTTGTTGGCGCTGGGGGCGCGCGCCGTCACCGTCGTCGGCCCCGACGGCAAGCACCGCGCCCTGCCGCCGCGGCTGGTCGAGCCCGGCACGACGGTGCTGGCCACCGCCGGCGAGCGCATCGGTGTCGACGGCCGGGTGAAGGCGGGCACCTCCGAGGTCGACACCAGCTTGCTCACCGGCGAGAGCGTGCCGCGCGGGGTCGGGCCCGGCGAGCGCGTCTTCGCCGGCACCCTCAACATCGCCGCCCCCCTGACCGTCACCGCCACCCACGCCGGCGACGACACGCTCCTGGCCGAGGTCGTGCGGCTGATGGAGGTGGCGGAGAAGCAGAAGGGCCGCTTCGTCGCCCTCGCCGACCGGCTGGCCTCCTGGTACGCGCCGGTGGTCCACAGCCTCGCGCTCGCCGCCTTTCTCGGCTGGTGGCTGGTGGCCGGGCTGGCCTGGACCGAGGCGCTGTTGATCGCCTGCGCGGTCTTGATCATCACCTGCCCCTGCGCGCTCGGCCTCGCCGTGCCGGCGGTGCAGGTCGTGGCCTCCGAGCGCCTGTTGAAGCGCGGCGTGCTGTTGAAGGCCGCCACCGCGCTCGAACGCCTGGCCCAGGTCCGCCACCTCGTCTTCGACAAGACCGGCACGCTGACCCGCGGCCGCCCCGAGCTGGTCGACAGCGGCGGCATCCCGGCCGCCGCGCTCGCGCGCGCGGCGGGTATGGCGGCGCAGAGCCGCCACCCTCTCGCCCGCGCCCTCGCGCGCGCCGTGCCCAGATCGGGAGAGCACACGTCTGAACTCCAGTCACGTGAAACGATATCG
>CAZCVH010000220.1:0-4104 GCA_964502115.1 uncultured Geminicoccaceae bacterium | reverse complement strand
GGTCGTCGCCGGCGATGGCGAAATCGAGCGCGCGGGTGACGTCGGCGCCGCCGGCTTGCTCGAGATAGACCAGATCGCCGCGGCGCCGCGCGGCGAGGTCCGGCACGCTCGAACGGCCCGCCACGCGCCAGAGGGCGGCGCCGCCCAGCCCGAGCGCACCGACGCCGAGCAGGGCGCGGCGGTCGACGCCGCCTAGAGCCCCAGCCACCTGGCCACGGCCTCGATCTGGTCGTCGGCGAGCAGCGCCGGGGCGTGGCCGACGCCCTCGAACCGACGCACCTCCGCGCGCGGACCGCGCGCGGCCATGGCGTCGCAGGTGGCGCGATCCAGCAGGGGGCTGTCGACGCCGTGGAGCACCAGCGTCGGCACCGTGATCCGATCGTAGAGCTCCCACAGGTCGATGTCGGCGGCGGCGAGGTCCGCGTACGGCTCCCGGATCGCCGGGTCGTAATGGAGCCGCCAGCCGTCGCCGTCGGGGACCACGCTGGTCGCGGCGAGCCGGCGCCACTGCGCGGCGGTGAGCGGACCGAAGCCGGCGTGGATCTTGCGCAGATGGGCGTCGACGTCGTCCAGGCTGGCGAAGCGCAGCTTCTTGGCGAGGTAGGTGGCGATGTCCTCGAGCGCCGCCTTCGGCACGAACGGGCCGACGTCGTTGAGCACGAGCCGCGCCATCGGCGGCCGCTCGCTCGCCGCGAGCGCCATGCCGACGAGCCCGCCCATCGAGGTGCCGACCCAGTCGACCCCGTCGAGCTCGAGAAGCTGCAGCCAACGGGTGAGGTGGGCGGCGTAGGTCGGCCCCGCATAGCCGGCGGGATCGGCGAGCCACGAGCTGTCGCCGCGACCGACGACGTCGACGGCGAGGACGCGCGCGCCGCGCGCCGCCAGCGCCGTGGCGAGCCCGGCGAAATCGGCGGCGTTGCGGGTGAGGCCGTGGACGCAGACCACGGTCCGCGGCGCGTCCGCCGGGCCCCACTCGCGGTAGCCCAGCGTGACCTCGGCGAAGGGCTCGCCGAGCGCGAGCCGGCGCTTTCGACCTTCGTCCAGTGAGGCGGTCATGGCGCTACTTGAAGAGTTCGGCGGCGAGCGAGGTGGGCTCGATCATCGCCAGACAGGCCGCCGGCTCCGGCGGGTCGCAGGCGACGACGGCGTTCAACAGCACCCGGTCGATGTCGTCGCAGGCCACGTCGGCGAAGTCGAACGGCTTGACCACCGTCTTGTCGGCGGCGAGCGGCGCCAGCTCGACCTGGAAGCGGGCGCCGACCACGCCGTCCGGGCGGAAGGTGACGAGGTCGAGGTCGAGGCTGTCCAAGCCCGTATCGCCGTCGTTGCGGACGACGAAGAAGGCCCGGCAGCCGCCGTCGACCGGCGCGAGCTTGTTGAGCTCGAGACCGATTCCCCCGGTCTGGGCGCCGGCGGGCGCGACCGGCAGCAGCAGCAGCGAGATGATGAAGGCGAACGGAAGCAACGGCGGCAATCGAACTCTCCTCGATGGACTCGAACGGTGGCGAACATCGCACGAAGTCTCGGCGAGGATGAAGCGATAGTCCACCGTCGGCGCGGCTCGGGCGTTGGTCGCAGAGCGCTGCGAGACGGACGGAGCCCCTCGACGCCGCGGCGCGCCGGCCGATCCGGCGGCGTCCGCCATCGGCACGACGACAAAGCGCACCGGCCCCGGAGGACCGGTGCGCAATGGGGGAGGCTTACTCTCTCGCGGGAACAGGGCGCCGGCTCCCGACGACGCCCATGCGTGCTTTCTATACCCAGTGCGCCTGAACCGCAACCAAACGCGGAGATGGATGACGCCCCTGCTCAGCGTTTGTGCAGGGCGTCGAGCTGCGGCGCGAGCCCGCTCAGGTCGTAGCCGCCGCCGCGGGCGGCTTCGACGATGGCGTCACTCGTCAGCCACTCGGCGCTGGCGAAGGCCCACAGAAAGGTGCTGCGGGTGCCGGAGGTGCAGTAGGCCAGCACCGGCGCGTCGGCCTCGGCGAGCAGCGCTTGCATGGCGGCGACGGTCTCGAAGGTCAGCGCGCCGTTCGCCACCGGCAGATGGTGATAGACCAGGCCGGCGCGCGCGGCGGCTTGCCGGGCGCGGGCGTCGGGCAGCTGGTCGGGCGCCTCGCCGTCGGGCCGGTTGTTGACGACGGTGCGGACCCCGGCCGCCGCCGCCCGCGCGAAATCCTCCGCCCCCAGCTGGCCGGCGACCCAGACGTCGTCGGTGAGCCGTTTGAACATGCGGCGCCCTCCACCCGCGTTGCGACGTCGCCGGCCGCGGCGCCAGAGCTAGCCCGCGGCGATGGGCCGTGCAAGAGCGCCCGCGCCATCGCCCACGGCGTGCCCCCGACGCCGATTGACCGCGGCCGCGTTGCCGCGCAACGTCGCGGCGGGGCTGGAGAGGACGGGCCGTGCGGCTGTTGAACGAAGGCGACGTCGCCGACGCGGCGGATCGGATCGAGGGCCGCGTGCGGCGGACCCCGATCCTCGCGATGGCGGCCGACGAGGCCGCGGCCGTGCCGGTGGTCTTCAAGCTCGAACAGCTCCAGCACACCGGCTCGTTCAAGCCGCGCGGCGCCTTCAACACGCTGCTGAGCGGCGACGTGCCGGCGGCCGGCGTGATCTGCGCCTCGGGCGGCAACCACGGCATCGCGGTGGCCTACGCCGCCCGCACCCTGGGGGTGCGCTGCGAGGTCTTTTTGCCGCTCAGTTCGTCGCCGGTGAAGGTCCAGCTCCTGCGCGCGCTCGGGGCCACGGTGCGCCAGATCGGCAGCGTCTACGCCGAGGCCTTCGAGGCGATGCGGGCGCGTGGCGGCGAGACCGGGGCGATGGTGGTCCACGGCTACGACCAGCCGACCACCGTGGCCGGCCAGGGCACCCTCTTTTCCGAATGGCTCGAGCAGGCCCCGGAGCTTTCCACGCTCGTGGTCGCGGTCGGCGGCGGCGGCTTGATCGCCGGCGCGCTCGCCGCCCTCGGCCACCGCCTCAAGCTGGTCGCGGTCGAGCCGCGCCGCGCCCCGACCCTGGCCGAGGCGCTCGACGCCGACGCGCCGGTCGACGTCGAGGTCTCCGGCCTCGCCGCCGACAGCCTGGGGGCGCGCCGCATCGGCGAGATCGGCTTCGCCCTCGCCCGCCACCACGGGCTGACCAGCATCACCGTCGGCGACGACGAGATCCGCGCCGCCCAGCTCTGGCTCTGGCACCACGCCCGCATCGCCGCCGAGCCCGGCGGTGCGGCCGCCTTCGCCGCGCTCTTGAGCCGGGCCTACCGCCCCGGCGCGGACGAGCGCCTGGGCGTGCTCGTCTGCGGCGGCAACACCGACCCGGCGACGCTGGCGAGCTGAGCGCCGTGGCCTGTCCGGTCCGTCGCGGCGGCGCGGGGCGAGAGCGGCCGTGATCAGCGCCCTGCACGCCCAGCGCCTGGCGGCGGTCGAAGCCGTGCTGCGCGCGGCCGGCGCGCGCACCGTGCTCGATCTCGGCTGCGGCGACGGCGCGCTGCTCTTGCGGCTCGCCGCCACGCCGGAGATCGCGCGCATCGTCGGTGTCGAGCCGTCGGCACCGCGTCTCGCCGAGCTGCGCACGCAACTCGCGGCCGCGCCGGCGGCCGACGGCGCGAAGGTCGAGCTGATCGAAGCCTCGCTCACCGACCGCGCCGCGGCGCGGACGGGCTTCGACGCCGCGGTGATGGTCGAGACCCTGGAGCACCTGCCGCCCGAACGGCTGGGCGCGGTCGAGCGCGCGGTCTTTCGCGCCATGGCGCCGAGCCTCGTCGTCGTCACCACCCCCAACGCCGACTTCAACGAGCTCCTGGGCGTGCCGGGACACCGCCGGCGCCACCCCGACCACCGCTTCGAATGGGGCCGCGCCCGCTTCGCCCGCTGGGCCGAAGGCGTCGCCGCCCGCCACGGCTACGGCGCCGAACGCCGCGACCTCGCCGCCACCCATCCGCAGCTCGGCGGGCCGACGCAGATGGCGGTGTTCACCCGCCGGCGCTGACCCGGCGGCCCGCCCCGGCCGGCGCGACGAAAAGCGCGCGCGGGCATACCGCCGCAGCGACACCGAGGATAGACGCTGGCGACGCAGAAGCCATTGCCGCGAGCTGGGGCAAAGCTG
>CAZCVH010000219.1:0-4104 GCA_964502115.1 uncultured Geminicoccaceae bacterium | reverse complement strand
CCACCACCTTGGTGAGCCCGACGATGGCGTGCTTGGCGGCGACGTAGGCCGCCTTCTCGGCGCTGGCGACGAGGCCGTGCACCGAGGCGATGTTGATGATGCGCCCCCAGCCGCGTTCGTACATCGACGGGATCGCCGCCTTGATGCCGTGGAACACGGCGGACTGGTTGATGGCGACGATGGCGTCCCACTTGGCGTCGGGGAATTCCTCGATCCGCGCGGTGTGCTGGATGCCGGCGTTGTTGACGAGGACGTCGAGGCCGCCGAGCTCGGCGCGGGTCGTCGCGACCAGCTCGCGCACCCCCTCGGCGGTGGCGAGGTCGGCCCCGCAATAGCCGACGCGGACGCCGTGGGTCTCCGCGATCTCGCCGCGGATGCGCTCGATCTCGCCCGCATCACCGAAGCCGTTGAGCATGACATGGGCGCCCGCGGCGGCGAAGCGGTGCGCGACGCCGAGACCGATCCCGCTCGTCGAGCCGGTGATCAAGGCGACATGGTCTCGAAGCATGGAGGTTCCCGTCCGTTTTGGGCATGGGCGACGGCGCGGCTGTCGCAGCGCACAACGCTCACCGCAACGCACGAACGCGTGCGTCGTCCCACAGCCCGCCGGTTGCCACCGTGACCGCGGCGGCGTTGACTGTTAGGCGTCGCGTGCCGCGGTGGCGCGGCGCCGCGCCGACGGAGGGTTTCATGCACGAG
This sequence comes from uncultured Geminicoccaceae bacterium, assembly GCA_964502115.1. Lineage (GTDB taxonomy): Bacteria > Pseudomonadota > Alphaproteobacteria > Geminicoccales > Geminicoccaceae > JAAAPF01. The sequence continues at coordinate 3,405 of CAZCVH010000219.1, read as the reverse complement.
GTCGACGTCGCCATCGTCGGCACCGGCACCGCCGGGATGGCGGCCTATCGCAAGGTGCGCGAGCGCACCGATCGCATCGCCCTGATCGAGGGTGGGGCCTACGGCACCACCTGCGCGCGGGTGGGCTGCATGCCGTCGAAGCTCCTGATCGCGGCCGCCGAGGCGGCGGAGGCGGTGCGCGCCGCCCCGCGCTTCGGCGTGCACGCCGGCGACGTGCCGCGCATCGACGGCCGTGAGGTCATGGCGCGGGTGCGGGCCGAGCGCGACCGCTTCGTCGGCTTCGTCGTCGAGACGGTCGAGAGCTTCGATCCGGCGCACCGCTTTCACAGCGCCGCCCGCTTCGAGGCCCCGAACCTGCTGGTGCTCGACGACGGGATGCGCGTGCGCGCCGAGCGGGTCGTCATCGCCACCGGCTCGCGCCCCGTCTGGCCGCGGATGTTCGAGGCGGTGGGCGACCTCTTGGTCGTCAACGACGACGTCTTCGACTGGACGGACCTGCCGGGCTCGGTCGCCGTCTTCGGCGGCGGTGTCATCGGCGTCGAGCTCGGCCAGGCGCTCGCCCGGCTCGGCGTGCGCGTGCGCCTCTTCGGCAAGGGCGGCGACGTCGGCCCGCTCTCCGATCCCGAGGTGCGGAGCGCGGCGCTCGACGCCCTCAACCGCGATCTGCCCTTCGATGCGGACGCCGACGTCGAGGCGATCGAGCGCGAGGGCGACGAGGTCGTCGTGCGCTTCACCGCGGGCGGCGAGATGCGCGAGGAGCGCTTCGACCGCCTGCTCGCCGCGACCGGGCGCAAGCCCAACCTGGACACGCTGGCGATCGAGAACGCCGGGCTCGAGCTCGACGACGCGGGCGTGCCGAACGTCGATCCGCTGACGATGCGCGCCGGCGACGAGCCCATCTTCATCGCCGGCGACGTCTCCAACCGCATCCCGCTGTTGCACGAGGCCGCCGACGACGGCCGCATCGCCGGCGAGAACGCGGCTTGCTGGCCCGAGGTGCTGGTGCATCGCCGCCGCGCCCCGCTCGCGATCGTCTTCACCGACCCCAACATCGCCATCGCCGGCAAGGCCTACGCCGAGCTCGAACGGATGCCCTGCGACTTCGCCGTGGGCGAGGTCGACTTCGCCGATCAGGGCCGCGCGCGGGTCATGGGCATCGACCGCGGGCGCTTGCGCGTCTACGGCGAGCGCGGCACCGGGCTCTTCCTCGGCGCCGAGATGGTCGCGCCGCGCGGCGAGCACCTGGCGCATCTGTTGGCCTGGGCGGTGCAGGCGCGCCTCGACGTGCCGACGATGTTGGCGATGCCGTTCTACCACCCGGTGGTCGAGGAGGGCCTGCGCACCGCGCTGCGCGACCTCAACGCCAAGCTGCGCCTGAGCCCGCCGGCGCCGCCGCGCTCGATCGACTGCGGCCCCGGCGGCTGAACCGACCCGCGAGGAGCGAGCGTTGACCCGCGACGAGATCTTGAGCCTCGCCGGCATGCCGCCCGGCAACCCGAGCTATCCCTTCGGTCCCTACCGCTTCGTCGACCGCGAGTTCTTCACGATCACCTATGAGACCGACGCGGACGCGATCCGCGCGCTGGTGCCGGAGCCGCTCGAGCCCGACGGCTCGAACACGGTCGTCTACGAGTGGATCGCCATGCCCGACAGCGCCGGCTTCGGCTCTTATCAGGAATCGGGCGTGGTCGTTCCCTGCAGGTTCGGGGGCGAGGCGGTGAACTACACCGCGATGATGTTCCTCGACGACGAGCCGCCGATCACCGCCGGCCGCGAGATCTGGGGCTTTCCCAAGCGCTGGGGCGAGCCGCGTCTGCGCGTCGACCGCGACACGCTGACCGGCACCCTGGTCTACGGCGGCGAGCGCGTGGCGATGGGTACGATGACCTACAAGCACGAGATCTTGTGCGGCGACCCGCAGGACTGCGCCGCCAAGCTGGCCAAGACCCACGTCAACCTGAAGCTGATCCCGTGCGTCACCGGCGCGCCCAAGGTGGCGCAGCTCGTGGCGTTCAACATGACCGACATCGCCGTCAAGGGCTTCTGGCGCGGCCGCGCCCGGCTGCACCTCGTCCCCCACGTCCAGGCCCCCGTCGCCGACCTGCCGGTGCAGCGCGTCCTAGAAGGCCGCCACTTCATCGCCGACATGACGCTGCCCTACGGCCGCGTCCTGCACGACTACCTGGGGTAAGGGCGGCGCCGACCCCGCGCCCGGCCGCCGCCGAGCTCAGGCCCGGCGGCGCAGATGGCCGAGATGGCAGCGCTGGACGGCACCGCCGGGCGTCGGGTGGTCGAACCGGATGCTGTCCACGAGCGCGAAGGTGGGGGCCGCGAAGGCTTCCAGCTCGGTGGGCCCGTAGCGGCGCACCGGCAGGCCGCTGCAGCGCTCGGGCCCGGCGGGCGCGAAGGTGGCGATGAGCGCGTGACCCCCGGGCACGACGGCGGCGTCGAGGACCTGGCGGTAGGCCGCGCGGTCGGCCTCGTCGGTGAGGAAGTGCAGGACGACGCGGTCGTGCCAAAGCCGAAAGCGTCGCTGCGGCCGCCAAGTCGTGACGTCGCCGACCACGCTGTTGATCCCCGAGGCGGGCGCAAGCCCCGCCTCGCGGCGGCGTCGCTCGCCGCGCGCGATCGCCTCGGCGGAGACGTCGAGGACGGTGAGGTCGCGAAAACCCAGCGCCAGCAGGCGGTCGGGGACCCGCGATAGGCCGGTGCCGACATCGACGATGGGGGCGTCCCGTTCGAGGTCGAAGCGGGTGATCAGCCCGAGCGCGAGGTCGGGCGAGGACTCGTACCAGCTCACCGCGGTCTCGTCCCGGCTCGCGAAGATGTGGTCCCAATGCAGCGCGCGATCATGTGGCTTCATCGTCGCTCTCCGCCGAAGCTGGGCCGGCTCCACTGAGTTGGACCCATCCGTGAGGACCGGTTGGGTCGCTCGCTAAGTTGGTTCGGTGCCGCTCCGGGTTTCTCTCCTGCTGTTCGCTGAGGCGGCCTGCGGTTGTGGGCGCGGTTGGCATCTGGGCGACGCGCCCCCGTTCTCCAAGCGAAGCGGCATGTCCACGGCCGACCGCCGCCCGCGCACCACCGCGAAAAGCTCTTGCGCTATCGATACAGGATCACCTGAGGATGTGGGCGCGAGAACGGGCGCGGTGCCGCGGCCGGCCGCAGCGCGCGCCGGGTCAGCCCTGCGGTCGCGGCGGTGCCGCCTCCGGCGGATCGCGCCGCTCGACGATCGCATCCGACGCGAAGCGCCTGTCGGCGCGGGCCGGGGCCACGCCGCGCGCGCTCGCGAGGGCGGGGGCCAAGGCCGCGCACTGTCGAGCGCAGACATCGGAGCCGTCGAATGCGCCGCTGCCATCGCTTCGAGCGCAGCCGGCCATCGCGACGGCTTCGCTTTCGCCGGCGGCC
>CAZCVH010000218.1:0-4112 GCA_964502115.1 uncultured Geminicoccaceae bacterium | reverse complement strand
GTCATCTGGTGCTGCGGGCTGGTGAAGAGGTCGTTGGTCTCGCCGACCTCGATCAGCTTGCCGAGGTGGAAGAACGCCGTCCGTTGCGACACGCGCGCAGCCTGTTGCATCGAGTGGGTGACGATGCAGATGGCGTATTCCCGGCGGAGCTCGTCGATGAGCTCCTCGATATGGGCGGTGGCGACGGGGTCGAGCGCCGAGGCCGGCTCGTCCATCAAGATGACCTCGGGGCCGACGGCGATCGTCCGCGCGATGCACAAGCGTTGCTGCTGACCGCCCGAGAGGCCGTTGCCCGGATCGCCGAGCCGATCCTTGACCTCGTCCCAGAGGGCGGCGCGCCGAAGCGAGCGCTCGACCAGATCGTCGAGCTCGGCCTTGGTGCTGACCAGACCGTGGATGCGCGGGCCGTAGGCGACGTTGTCGTAGACCGATTTCGGAAACGGGTTCGGCTGCTGGAACACAATGCCGACGCGGGCGCGGATCTCGACGACGTCGACGTCGGGATCGTAGATGTCGCGGCCGTCGAGCCGGATGTCGCCCTCGGTCCGGCAGATGTCGATGGTGTCGTTCATCCGGTCGAGGCAGCGCAGGAAGGTGGACTTGCCGCAGCCCGACGGCCCGATGAGCGCCGTGACCTCGTTCTGATTGACGTCGAGGGCGACGTCGAAGAGCGCCTGGGTCTCGCCGTACCAGAGATTGACGCCGCGCGCGGTCATCTTGGCCTGGCGCGGGCCTTCGATCGGGGCGTGAGACGCCTGCGGCGCGGGCGCGTTCGCGGTCTGGTAAGCCTCGCTCATCTCACCATGTCCTCTCAAAGCGCTTGCGCAGGTAGATCGCCAGCGCGTTCATCGCGAGCAGAAACGCCAGCAGGATGATGATGGCGGCCGCCGTCCGCTCGACATAGCCGCGCTCGGGACTGCCCGCCCACAGGAAGATCTGCACCGGCAGGGCCGTGGCCGGCGACATCGCGCCTTCGGGCGCCTGCGCCACGAAGGCGATCATCCCGATCATCAACAAGGGTGCGCTCTCGCCCAGCGCCTGGGCGAGGCCGATGATCGTGCCCGTCAGGATGCCCGGCAGCGCCAGCGGCAGAACGTGGTGCGTCACCACCTGCACCTTCGACGCGCCCACGCCCAAGGCCCCCCAGCGGATCGACGGCGGCACCGCGCGCAGGGCGGCGCGGGTGGCGACGACGATCGTCGGCAGGGTCATCAGCGTGATCGTGAGCCCGCCCACCAGCGGGGCCGAACGCGGCAGCCCCATCGTGTTGATGTAGACCGCGAGGCCCAACAGCCCGAAGACGATCGACGGCACCGCCGCCAAGTTGTTGATGTTGACCTCGACCAGGTCCGTCCACCGGTTCTTGGGTGCGAACTCCTCGAGATAGACCGCCGAGGCGACGCCCAGCGGCACCGCCAGCGCCGCCGTCACCGCGATGATCCAAAACGAGCCGACGACCGCACCCCAGACCCCGGCTTGCTCGGCATCGCGGCTGTCGGCGGCGGTGAACAGCCGCCACGCGAAGGCCGTGCGCACGCGGTCCTCGGCCGCCAGCCGGTCGACGAGCGCGATCGTCGCGTCGTCGACGATGCGGCGGCTCTCCGGCAGGTCACGGTCGACGTTGCCCTTCCAGAGCTGGTCGACGTTGCTCGACGCCAGCACCCAGACCTCGCGGCTGGTCCCGACCAGCGACGGATCCTGCAAGACCATCTCGCGCAGCGTTCGCGGCGCGCCGTTCGAGACCACGCCGAGCACCCGCCGGCGTTCCAGCCGCTCTTCGGGCTCGCCCACAAGGTCGAACACGGCCGCGCGCACGACGGCGCCGTAGTCACCCCGACCCAGGCTGGCGGGCACGCCGGTTTCGGCCGGATCGACCAGGGACGGCGAGAAGGTGACGGGCAGGCGCAGCTCGGTGGCGACGAACGCCGTGTGCCCCTTGACGACGACGTCGAGGATCAAGATGCCGAGCAGGCCCATGGCGGTGACGATGGCGGCGATGCCGAGGCGCTTGAGCCGCCGCTCGCGGCGGTAGCGCCGCGCCAGCCCGAGCCGCTCGCCGTGCCCCGACCCACCGCGGGCGCCGCTGCTGCCGTTCGCGAGGTCAGTCATATTTCTCTCGATAGCGCTGCATGACGTAGAGGGCGATGACGTTCAACAACAGCGTCACGACGAACAAGACGAAGCCCAAGGCGAACGCCGACAGCGTCTTGGCGCTGTCGAACGCCTGGTCGCCGGTGAGCAGGGTGACGATCTGGACGGTGACCGTGGTCACGGCCTCGAGCGGGTTCGCCGTCAGGTTGGCGGCGAGGCCGGCGGCCATGACGACGATCATGGTCTCGCCGATCGCGCGGCTGACCGCCAACAGGAAACCGGCGACGATGCCGGGCAGCGCCGCCGGCAGCAGCACCTGGGTCACCGTCTCGCCGCGGGTGGCGCCGAGGCCGAGCGAAGCGTTGCGCAACGAGCGCGGCACCGAGATGATCGCGTCGTCCGTCAAGGACGAGATGAACGGGATGATCATGATGCCCATCACCGAGCCGGCGGCGAGCGCGCTCTGCGACGCGACGTCGAAGCCGAGGGCATTGCCGACGTCACGGATGAAGGGCGCCACGGTCAGCGCCGCGAAGAAACCGTAGACGACGGTCGGCACCCCCGCCAACACCTCCAGGCCGGGCTTGGCCCACGTCCGCACGCGCGAATCGGCGAACTCGGCGAGGTAGACCGCGGCGAACAGGCCCACCGGCCCGGCGACACCGACGGCGATGGCGCTGATCAAGAGCGTGCCGGCGAACAGCGGCACCGCGCCGAACGCCCCCTCCGCCGCCACCTGATCGGCGCGGATCGCCGTCTGCGGCGCCCAGTTGAGCCCGAACAGGAACTCGCTCGCCGGCACCCGGCCGAAGAACCGCAGCGTCTCGAACACCACCGAGAAGACGATGCCGATGGTGGTCAGGATCGAAACCGTCGCCGCGGCGACGAGCAGGTAGACCACCCAGCGCTCGACGTGGTTGCGCGAGCGGAACGCAGGCGACAGCCGGCGACCGGCCCACGCGAAGCCGGCCGTCGCCAGGGCCAGCGGGCCGAGGAACCGCAGCACGCCGAGCGTCGCCTCCAGAGCCGCGACGCGCTCGGCCACCGTCCGCACGGCGGCGGCGAAGCGGTCGCGATCGGCGTCCGGCGCGACCAGGGCGAGGCTCGGCATCCCACTCGAGCGCAACTCCTCGCCGCGCGTCGCCCGCGCCACCTCGTCGCGGAAGAACTGCGCGCCGACGCGGCTCACCGCGTCGGCGGAGGGCACGACTTCTTCGGCGGCGAGCGTCTCGGCGACGTCGCCGATGGCGAGCGTGCGCACGATCTGGCCCTCGAACGCCGCCATGGCCAGCCACAGGGCGAGCGCGGGGCCGGCGACCGCGACCGCCAGATACCAGCCGTGGTAGTGCGGTCGCGAGTGCAGTCGCGCCCCGACGGCGAGGGCGAGCACGCGGCGGCGGCCGACGGCGAACGCCACCGCGCCGAGCCCCGCGAGGAGCACCGGCGCGGGCGCGACGCCGGCCCACAGCGCGAGCGCGAGCACGGTCGCGACGCCGACGGCGTAGACCCATTCCACCCCGTTCGGCAACGTTCGCGCGGGGTAGGCGACGGTGTTCATCGATGCCTCCTCCGCGGCCGGCGGCGCCGGCACGAGCCGCCGCCGCCGGTCACCGGAACCGAGATCAGAGATCGCTGAGGTCGGTCGCCGCCATCGTCTCGGCGGCCTCCTCCTGGCGCTGCCTGACGTCCTGCGGCGGCGGCACCAGCCCGCGCTCGGCGAGGTAGCCGTCCATGCCCCCGGCCTCGGGGCTGAACCACTCCGCCACGTATTCGCGCAGGCCCGGGATCACGCCCACATGCGCGACCTTGACGTAGAAGTACATCGAGCGCGACATCGGATAGCTGCCGTCGGCCGCGGTTTCGAAGGCCGGATCGACGCCGTCGAGCGCGATCGGCTTCAAGACGTCGCGGTTCTGGTCGAGGAAGCTGAAACCGAAGACGCCGACCGCCTGCGGGCTCGCCTCGAGCTGCTGCACGATCAGGTTGTCGTTCTCGCCGGCCTCGATGAAGCGGCCGTCCTC
>CAZCVH010000217.1:0-4156 GCA_964502115.1 uncultured Geminicoccaceae bacterium | reverse complement strand
CGCGCCGGCCTCGCCGGGTGTGCGAACCGCCTCGAGCCGCCAGCTCTCGCCCTCGAAGGCGGCGCGGGCGGCCTCGGTACGGCCGGTGACCTGGCCTTCGGCGTCGAGCTCGAAGATCGTCACCGCGGCGAGGCGCGCGCCGTCGCGCCGGGCGAGACGCGCCAGCACGACGTCGTCGTCGACGCGCGCGACGACGCGGTCGCCGACCGCCGCCGTCGGTGCGTCGGCGACCTCGCCGAAGGCACGGGCCAGCGCCCGCTCGCTCCACGCCGCGGCGCGATCGACGAGCAGCGCGTTGCCGGCACCCAACAGCAACGCCAGGGGCAGCAGGCGGGCGAGCAGGGCGCGCATCGAAAGGCCGCCGGCACGCATCACCGTCAGCTCGCCGCGCCTGGCGAGCGCCGAGAACCCCAGCAGTCCGCCCAACAGCACGGCCAGCGGCAGGATCGTCACGGCGAGGGCGGGGGCGCGCAGCCAGCCGTAACGGAACAGGGCGCCGGCACCGGCCTCGGCGACGAGTCCGTCCGCGAGCTTCAAGAGGTCCAGGCTCAACCCCAGGAGCATCAACACGGCGGCGACGGCGAGCACCCGCAGTCCCACCGCGCGACCGAGGTAGAGCGCGAGCGTCATCGCTCGCCGGGCGTCGTGGCGAGGGGTCCGGGGCTGTGCGAACCCGGGCTCGACGGCAGCCGCGGCCCGGTCCGGTCGGCGGTGAGGACGTAGACCAGGAGCCCCGCACCGTTGAACAGCAGCGCCACGGACCAGAGGCCCAACGCCGGGTCGACCGCACCCGCCTCGGCGAGCCCGGCGACGAGCTTCACGAGATTGTCGAAGATCGCCAGCACCGCCACCGCCAGCGCGATCCGGCGCCAGTTCGCCGCGCGCTCGCTCGCGACGGCGAGCGGGACGGCCAGCAGCGCCACACCAACGAGCGAGACGGCCCGCACCAGCCGTTCGTGGAACTCCGCGGCGAAGCGGGGCTCGGCCGGGCCGGCGGCGGTCGGCTGCATCGCGGTCCAAAGCTCGGCGAGGTTCAACTCGCGCTCGCTGTCGCCCCGCGGCCGGAACGGCCCGACGTTCGACTCGAAGTGGCGTGCCAGCCGCAGTTGTCCGAAATCGACGCTGCTGCCGTCGGCGAGAAGCGTGCGGCCGTCCTCGAGGACGAGCCGGACGGTCGCGGTCTCCTCGTCGGGTACGATCGTGCCGCGACGCGCCGTCGTCGCGCTGTAGCCGTCCTGGTCGGGGCTCAACAGGACGACGCCGTGGAGGACGCGTCCGTGCGGACCGACACTCTCCACCGAGAGGAGCATTCCCTCGCCGACGTCGAAGAAGGTCCCGGCCTGAAGGCGGCCTTGCCAACCGCTCGTGAGCACCTCGTGGCGCACCGCGTGGTAGGCGTAGCGGGCGTAGGGCTGGACGTAGCCGGACAGCATCAGGCTGACGACGCCGAGCACCGCCGCGCACGCCACGAAGGGCGCGCCGATGCGGCGCAGCGACCAGCCGGTGCCGGCGAGCGCGTCGATCTCGTTCGCTTCGCAAAGCTGCCGCACGACGCCCAGGACGCCGATCGCGAACGCCGCGGGCAAGGCGAGCCCGAGATAGTGCGGCACCAGGCTCGCCATCATGTGGAGCACCGGCTGCAGCGGCGCCCCTTGAGCGATGATCAGATCGAACAGCCGCAACAGCCGCTCGGCCAAAAGGGCGACCAGCGCCACCACGAGCGCCACCGCCATCCGCGGCAGCATCAGCCCGACGAGGTAACGGTCCCTGAGGGTGACGAGCGGCGTGACGAGGCCGGCCGGCAACCCTCAGTCGCTCCAGTGCGCGGCGAGCCGTTCCCCGAGACGGGCGAGCGCGTCGTCGTCCGGCTTCAGTCCCGCCGTCAGATCCGGCGGGCCGGGCCAGGCCGTGTCCGCGAGCTCGATCCCGGCGCATCGGCGGCTGCCGGCGTAGCGCGGCAGGACGTGAAAGTGGACGTCGGGGTCCACCATCATCAGCATCAGATAGTTGATCTTCTCGTGGCTCACGGTGGCGGCGAGCATGGCGTCGATCCGGCGCGCCGCCTCGCCCAGTTCGACCAGGCCGGCGACGTCGACCTCGCCGAGGGCGCGGGCCGGCTGCTTGCAGCACAAGACGAGCGCACCCAGCGTCGGCTGGGCCGGCCGCACCATGACGGCCCAATGGTCGAGCTCGGCGATCCGTGTGCGCGGCCAGCCGAAAGTGCGAAAGGTGTCGTTCATGGCGTCGCCTACGCGATCCGATCAAAGAGGATCGAGGATAGGCGCCGGGCGCGCGTCCGCAACGTCCGGACCCGGCAGCCTTAGACACAACGGCGTCAGGCCGTGCACGCTCTCGTCCGGCCGGACGGTGCGGGGTTCGATCTCGACGCGCCACCCCCGTGCATCCGCGCCGAACGTCACCAGGCGCCAGCCGCCGCCCGCCGCCGCCGGATAGCCCGCGGACGGCGCGCCGAGCACCGGACTACGCCCGAAGCGACCGTCGATCCAGGAGAGCGCCGCGGCGTGGGTGTGCCCGTGCAGCACGAGGGCCACGCCGGCGCGGGCGAGCACCTCGCGAACCGCGCGATCGTCGACGAGGGCTTTGCGGCGTGAGGTGAGCCGGGTGGGCGGGTGATGCATCAGCACGACCGGCAGCCGGCCTTCGTCGCGCGTCCGCGCCACGAGCGTGCCCAGCGTCGCCCGCGCCCGCCGTCCGACCCGCCCGCTCGCCATGAACGGCGGCGTCACGGTCGCGGTCGAGAGCGCGATCAGACCGAGCGACCCGAAGCGCTGCAGGTAGGGAAACGTCTCGCCCGCGTCGCCGCCGCCATGGTGCCGCCACGCGGCCGCCATGCGCCGGCGCCAGCCCGTCGCGAGCGCCTCGTGATTGCCCGGCACGACGAGCACGGGCGCCGCCTCGGCCAACCGGTCCAGCCACGCCGCCGCCGCCTCGAATTCCCGTCGGAGGGAGAAGGTGACGACATCGCCGGTGACGGCGATCGCATCCGGGGCGGCGGCGATCACATCCTCGCTCACGCGCTCGACGAGCTGGGGGTCCTGGCGGGCGGCGCGACCCGCGCGCAGGCTGAGCCCGCCGAGGCCGCGCTTGCCGAGCCACTCCGCGCCGCGGAGCGTCGTGCTGCGGAGATGCGGGTCGGAGAGGTGGGCGAGGCGAAAGCCGAAGGACATGACGGCCGGGCGTGTTGGCGGCCCGAGCGGCCGGCGCTACGGATGTGCCATGAGCGATAGCGGAACTTCCGACGGGGCGAAACCGACCGCGGCCGCGGGCACGGCCACGATCGTCGGCGATACGCCGACGGCGCCGTTCGGCCTCGGCGGCCGGGCACGGCTCGAGCGCCAGCTGGCCCGCGCGGGGATCGAGACGGCGGCGACGCCGGGGGCGGGCGACCTCGTCCTCTCCGGCGCCCGCCTCTACGGGTCCGCCGTGATCACCGCGCTCGCGCGGGCCCCCCTCGGCACGGTCTTGGTCGACGACGAGGGACGGACGGCTGCGGTGCGAGCGGCCGCGTCCGGCGCGGCGGCGGCGGTCGCGGAGGTGGCGGACGGCGCGCACCCGCCGCCCGGCGTCGGCACCAGCGGGGTGGCGCTCGCCGGGCGCTACGACGTCAAGCTCAGAAAGCGCGCCGACCCGACGGTCCTCGGGGTGCGCGACCGCGCCGAAGCCGAGCGCGCGCTGTTCGACGCCGCCTACAAGGGTGTCACCGACATCGTCACCAAGCGCGTGTGGCCGGCGCCGGCCCTGGCCGTGACCCGCTGGTGCGCGGCGCGCGGCATCGAACCCAACCAGGTCACCTGGGCGAGCCTCGTCTTGACCGTGCTCGCCTTTGCGCTCTTTTGGCACGGCGCGTTCGCCGCCGGTCTCGTCGCCGCCTGGGCGATGACCTTCCTCGACACCGTCGACGGCAAGCTGGCCCGGGTCACGCTCGCCGGTTCGCGTCTGGGCGACGTCCTCGATCACGGCATCGATCTGGTGCATCCGCCTTTTTGGTGGTGGGCGTGGGCCGTGGGCTGCGCGTCGATCGGCCGACCCTTGGACGACGGCGGGCTCACGCTCGCCGTCGTCGTCCTCGGCTACGTCCTGCAGCGCGGCGAGGAGGGCCTCTTTCTCGCCCGCTTCGGCCTCGAGATGCACGTCT
>CAZCVH010000216.1:2664-4156 GCA_964502115.1 uncultured Geminicoccaceae bacterium | reverse complement strand
GCCCGGCCGAGAGCGGCATTGCGGTGGGGAAAGCGCCCGAAGCGCCGGATGACGTCGCGGTGGCGCTCGGCGTGGTCGGCGTAGACCGGATCGCCCAGACCCTTGATGAGCCTGCAGGCGCGGTCCTGATCGCCGAGATCTTCGCTGTGCTCGAAGGGCAGGTAGAGAAAGAGGCGCTCGTCGCGCCCCAGCACCTCGTCGATGCCCTTGGCGATCGCCACCGACGCGACGACCCGGGCTTTGGCGTCACCGACGAAGGCGCGGGCCTGGCCGCGCCAGAAATGCCGCGGCAACTGGTCGACCGCCAGCGCCAGCGCGACGGTGCCGGTCGGCGTCTCGGTCCAAGGGTCGAGGGCGCCCGCGAGCGCCCGGTCGGGCAGGTGCGCGAAGCGGGCACCGAGGGCGGTGTCGATCGCCGCATCGCCGTTGAACCAGTCGTCGCGACCGAGCGTCTCGAACCAGTAGTGCCAGAGTTCGTCGGCCTCGCTCATGGCGTCTCTCCCTCGCGCGCGAGCCGGCGGCGGGCCAGCCTGCGCAGCGCCACCGGCAACAGATAGATGGGAAACTGAACCAGCCCCAAAAAGACGACGGTAAGGCCGTCCGCCGCCGCACCCATGGCGGCCACCACGAGCCCGAAATTCTTGAACCCCGACATCAGCCCCACCGTCAGCGCCAGCCGCCGGCCGAACGGCGCGAACAGGAGCGTGCCGACGAGATTGAGGCCGATCGCCAGCGCGAAGACCAGGACGAGCGCGCGCGCCGTGAAGCCGGGCCGGTCGAGCGCCGCCGCCGTCACCCCGTCCATCACCGCCAGACCGAAGGTCAGCATCGCCATCACGGCGACGCCGTCGACGAGCGCTCCCCGCTCCGCGACCGTGGCCGGCCCCCACCATCGCCGCAAGAGGACCGCGACGCCGGCCGCGCCGCCGATCAGCAACACCAGCCGGGCGAGCAGGCCGCCGGGGTCGAGCGGCAGGTCGACGCCCACGACCACGCCGGCGAGGATCGGCAGGGTGAACGGCACCAGGGCGGTCGCCACGACGCCGGCGGCGAGGGCGAAAGCGGCGTCGAGGCCGAGCAACACGGCGTAGGCGACGACGCTGATGACCGGCGCCGAGGCCGCCACCAGCACGGCGTGGTCGCCCAGAAAGCCCCCACCGCCGAGCAGCGCCGCGGGTGCCAGCACCAGCAGCGGCGTGCCGACCAGCAGCCAGAGCACCGCGAGCGCGAGGGGCAGCGGCCGCCGCAGGCTGGCGACGACGGCGGCGGGGTCGAGCCGGAGCACGGTGACGGCCATCAGCACGAAGATCGCGGGCGTCAGCAGCGGCCGCGCGCCCGCCGCCAACGGCGGCACCAGCACGCCCAGGAAGATGCCGGCGGCCAGCCAACGCGTCGCCTGGCGACCGATGCCTTCGAGCCAGTGCTCGGCTCGGGCGTACCATCGCTGCAACGGCTCGTCGTCCTCCGCGGTCGGCTCGGGTGGCGCGGTCGG
>CAZCVH010000216.1:0-2564 GCA_964502115.1 uncultured Geminicoccaceae bacterium | reverse complement strand
CGGGTGGCGCGGTCGGAGCGGGTGGCGGCCGGGGACCGCTCCGCCCTCGTCGCGCACGGCCGAGGCCGCGGCAAGGGAGTCCTCGCAGCGGCGCCGGTCTGCTATCGAGCCTTCGACCACGCGGCGGCCAGCACCGGAGGCACGCAGATGATCCCCCGCTACAGCCGCCCGGCGATGGCCGGGCTGTTCGAACCGGCGGCGAAGCTGGAGATCTGGCTCGACGTCGAGCTCGCCGCCGCCCGCGCCATGGCGGAGCTCGATCTGATCCCCCGTCGCCCGGTGGCGGCGCTCGAGGAGCGCTGCCGGACGGAGCGGACGCGGCTGATCGATCCCGACCGCGTCGAGGAGATCGAGCGCACCACCCGCCACGACGTCATCGCCTTTTTGACGCACGTCGAGGAGGTGGTGGGCGAGGAGGCGCGGTTTTTGCACCTTGGCATGACCTCGTCGGATCTCTTGGACACCGCGCTCTCGATCCAGCTGCGGCACGCCGGCGACCTCCTGCTCGCCGACGTCGACGAGGTGTCGAGCCGGCTGGAGCGCCGCGCCCGCGAGCACGCCCACACCGTCTGCATCGGCCGCAGCCACGGCATCCACGCCGAACCCACCACCTTCGGGCTCAAGCTCGCGGGGCACCACGCCGAGTTCCAGCGGGCGCGGCGGCGGCTCGCCACCGCGCGCGACGAGATCGCCACCTGCGCGCTCTCCGGCGCCGTCGGCACCTTCGCCAACATCGACCCGCGGGTGGAGGGCAAGGTCGCCGAGCGCTTCGGCCTGCGTCCGGAGCCGATCTCGACCCAGGTCATCCCGCGCGACCGCCACGCCGCCTTCACGGCCGCGCTCGCGGTCGTCGCCGGCGGGATCGAGCGCCTGGCGGTCGAGATCCGCCACCTCCAGCGGACCGAAGTGGGCGAGGTCGAGGAGGCCTTCGGCACGGGCCAGAAGGGCAGCTCGGCGATGCCCCACAAGCGCAACCCGGTGCTCTCGGAGAACCTGACCGGGCTCGCGCGGCTGATCCGCGCCCAGGTCCACCCCGCCCTCGAGGACATCGCGCTCTGGCACGAGCGCGACATCTCCCACAGCGCGGTCGAGCGCATCGCGCTGCCGGAAGCCTGCATCCTCGCCGACTTCGCGCTCGGTCGGCTCGCCGGCGTGGTCGAGGGGCTGGTGGTGTTCCCCGACCGCATGCGCGCCAACCTGGACGCCACCCACGGCCTGGTGCACTCGCAGCGGGTGCTGCTCGCGCTCACCGCCGCCGGGCTGCCCCGCCAGCGGGCTTACGAGATCGTCCAGCGCCACGCCATGGCCGCCTGGCGCACGGCGACCCCGCTCGAAGCGGCGCTCGGCGCCGACGCGGAGGTGACCGCGGTGCTCGACCGCGCCGCCCTCGCCCGGTTGTTCGATCTCGATTACCACACCGCCCAGGTCGAGACCGTGCTCGCCCGCGTGTTGGACGACGGCCTCGACGCCGCGCGTTAACCCCGCCGCAACCGCGATGCGGTTGGATCAAGAGACAATTTCCAGGCGAAAATCTCCGATGATACTCGCCTTATGCGGGAAAAGCTCGGTGAGCGGTGTCGTCAGCGCCACGGGGATCGGTTAGATTGCCCGGTGTTCCGTTCAAATCGCTGAACGACCGTTCGATCATGGTCGGTGGCTCCGCCGGAGGTGCGTGGAGATGGGAAAGATGCGGATCGCCGTGGCCGTTCTGATCGTGGCACTGTTGGCCATCCCCGGCGCGGCCGAAGCGCGGCGCTACGCCTCGATCGTGATCGACGCCCGCACCGGCGCCGTCCTCCACGCCGACAACCCCGACCGCTGGGTCTACCCCGCCTCGCTCACCAAGATGATGACGCTCTACATGGTGTTCGAGGCGCTCGACCGCGGCGACCTCACGCTCGATCAGCGCCTCGCGGTCTCGCGCCACGCCCAGAGCATGCCGCCCTCCGAGCTCGGTCTGCGCCACGGCGACCGCATCAGGCTGCGCGATGCGATGATGGCGCTGGTCACCAAGTCCGCCAACGACGCCGCGGTCGTCATCGCCGAGGCCATCGGCGGCACCGAGGCCGGTTTCGCGCGGATGATGACCCGCCGCGCGGGCGCGCTCGGACTGACCGCCACCACCTTCCGCAACGCCTCGGGGCTGCCGGATTCGCGCCAGCGCACGACCGCGCGCGACATGGCGCGGCTGGCCCTGCGCCTGCAGCGGGACTACCCGGACTGGTACAACCTGTTCTCCCTCCCTCGTTTCACCTACGCCGGACGGACCTACCGCAACCACAACCGCCTGTTGAAGAGCTATCCGGGCACGGACGGCATCAAGACCGGCTACATCCGCGCCTCCGGCTTCAACCTGGTGGCCTCGGTCGAGCGCGACGGCCGCCGCGTCGTCGGCGTGGTCATCGGCGGGCGCACTTCGCGCACGCGCAACGCGCACATGGTCGAGCTTTTGGACGAGGCCTTCGCCGTCGCCGAACGCCGGGTCGTGGCGTGGCGGGTGACGCCCAGCCCGCGCCGACCCGCCGACGCGAGGGTGCTCGCCGCGCGAACGGCGCCGACCGCAC
>CAZCVH010000215.1:0-4236 GCA_964502115.1 uncultured Geminicoccaceae bacterium | reverse complement strand
CCGGTGGCGCTCGCGCCCGCCGCCCCCGCCGAGCCGCGGCTGGCGCGACGCGACACCGCCTCGCCGACGACCGCGGTGGACCGGGTCGTCGGCGAGGGCCGCTCCTTCGTCGAGCAGGTCTGGTCCTGGTTGGTCGACAACGCCGAACCGCCCGACGTCGGAAGGGGCGGCGGCCGAAACGGTAACGACTGACGGCGCCGGCCGGCGCCGCCGTCGGAGACGCAGCGGCATGATGCAAGAGGTCGTCTGGGGGATCATCGGTTGCGGCGACGTGACCGAGACCAAGAGCGGGCCGGCCTTCGAGCGGGTCACCGGCTCGCGGCTGGCGGCGGTGATGCGGCGCGACGCCGCCAAGGCGGCGGATTACGCCCGCCGCCACGGCGTGCCGCGGTGGTACGACCGCGTCGACGCCCTGCTCGCCGATCGCGAGATCAACGCCGTCTACGTCGCCACCCCGACCGACACCCATCTGCCGTTGACGCTCGACGCGCTCGCGAGCGGGCGCCCCGTCCTGGTCGAAAAGCCGATGGCGCTCGACGGCGCCGAGGCCGACCGCATGCTCGCGGCGGCCGAGCGCGCCGGGCTGCCGCTGTTCGTCGCCTACTACAAGCGGGCGCTGCCGCGCTTCGAGAGGCTGCGCGAGCTGGTCCGAGCCGGCCGTCTCGGCGAGGTGCGGTGCGTGACGGTGCACCATGTGCGCCCGGGGCATTTCGCGCCGCGCCAGGCCTGGAAGCTGGACCCGGCGGTGAACGGTGGCGGCCTGTTCGTCGACATCCACGTCCACACGCTCGACTGGTTCGATCACTGCTTCGGCCCGCCGAGCGACGTGCAGGGTCTGGTGCGCCGGCTCGGCGACGGTCCCGGCGAGGACCTCGTCGCCTACACTCTCGGCTGGCCCGACGGCCGGGTGGCGAGCGGGCTCTACTGTTTCGGCGTCGGTCCGGAGGACGAACGGGTCACGCTCTGGGGCAGCCGGGGCTGCGCCGAAATGTCGTTCTTCTTCGGGCGCGAGATCGTCGTGCGCGACCTCGACGGCGGGGTGGAGCGCATCGAGTGTCTCGACCCGGCCCAGCCCCACGAGCCGATGATCGCCCGCGTCGTCGAAGAGCTGCGCGGCGGACGGCCGGCGCCGAACGGCGCGCGCGACGCCGCCCGCACGACGCACCTGATAGATCGGCTCTACGCCGATTTCCGCGCCGGACGGCGGCCAGCCCGGCGGAGTTGAGGGGTTGCGGCGTCAGCCGCGGCGGCGCAGCGCCTTGACGACCAGGCTCAACAGCCAGACCGGCACCACGATCACCGCACCGACCAGCACGTAGCCGACGAGATCGCCCGCCGAATCGACCAGCTCGCCCGTGAGCCCGCGGAGCTGACCGTAGGCCCAGGCGGCGGCGGCGCGGCTGCGCGCGACGAGCTCGGTCGGCTCGACGTCGAGCCAGGTGAGCAAAAACCCCACCACCAGCGACGCGAACAAGAGACGAAGAAGCGTGCCGAGACCCACCGCGAACTCTCGAAGACAGGCGTGCGCGGCGGAGGGGTAACCCGCCGCACGGCCGCCGCCAAGGTGCGGGTCTTCACAGCCGCGACGGACCGTGGCAGGCAAGCCCGTCCGTTCACGATCACCGTGCCAGCCGTGTCCATGCCCCGACCGCTCGCCGGGCTCGCCGCTCTCGCGCGCGACACCGACGTCTTCATCCTCGACCTCTGGGGGGTCGTGCACGGCGGCGTGCGCCCCTTCCCCGGCGTGGTGGAGACGCTGGCGGCGATGCGCGCCGCCGGCAAGCCCGTCGTCTTCGTCTCCAACGCCCCCGTGCGCGCCCACCACGTCGCCGGCCAGCTCGCCGCCATGGGGCTGGCGGAGGCGTACGACGCGCTCCTCACCTCGGGCGAGGTCACCTGGGCGCACGTCACCGCCAACTACCACGGTGCGGCCTATTACGGCATCGGCCCGCACTGGGCGCGGCTGTTGCACCAGGACCTGGCCCACCGCCGGGTCGAACGGCTCTGCGACGCCGGTTTTCTGCTGGTGGTGGGCCTCGACGACGACCGCCCCCAGCCGCGGGCCTACACCGCCGAGCTGGAGGCGGCGCACGCGATGGGCCTGCCGCTCGTCTGCGCCAACCCGGACCGGGTCATCGTCGTGCAGGACGGCACCTACAGCTGGTGCGCCGGCGCCATCGGCGACGCCTACGAGGAGCTGGGTGGCCGGGTCGACTGGCTCGGCAAGCCCGATCCCGCGATCTTCAAGGACGCCGCGGCCGCCGTCGGCGTGCACGACCCCGCGCGGGTGGTGGTGGTGGGCGACGGCCTGCCGACCGACATCAAGGGCGCGGGTGCCTACGGTGCCAGGAGCGTGTTGATCACCCGCGGCATCCACGCCCGCGATCTCGGCATCGACGCCGGTGCGGTGGCGGACAGCGGCGCGGTCGCGGCACTCGCCGAACGCCACGGCGCGCGGCCGGACTACGTCATGGCGACGCTTTCATGGTAGATGCGGCTTTCGCGAACGGAGCGCGGAGGATGGACGAGGCGGCGCTTCTGGGCGAGGCGAAGATCTGGCCGGCGGTCGAGGCGCAACGGCTGGCGGCGCGCTACGCGGCGACCCCGCCCGAGCGCCCGGTCGTCTTCGAGACCGGCTACGGGCCCTCGGGCCTGCCCCATATCGGCACCTTCGGCGAGGTCTTCCGCACCACGATGGTGCGCCGCGCCTTCGCGCGCCTGACCGGGCACGCCACCCGCCTCGTCGCCTTCTCCGACGACATGGACGGGCTCAGGAAGGTGCCGGACAACCTGCCGAACCCCGAGGTCATCCGCGCCCATCTCCACAAGCCCTTGACCGACATCCCCGACCCCTTCGGCGAGGATGCGAGCTTCGGTCATCACATGAACAAGCGGCTCCGGCGCTTTTTGGACCATTTCGGCTTCGAGTACGAGTTCCAGAGCGCCACCGACGCCTACCGCTCGGGGATGTTCAACGCCACGCTGCAGCGGGTGTTGGAGCGCCACGAGGCGATCCGGCGGATCGTGCTGCCGATCCTCGGCCCCGAGCGCCGCGCCACCTACAGCCCGATCCTGCCCGTCTGCCCGACCAGCGGCCGCGTCCTGCAGGTGACCATCGACGAGGTCCGCCCCGCCGACGGCACCGTCGTCTACACCGACCCGGAGACGGCCGCGCGCGTCGAGGTGCCGGTGACGGACGGGCACTGCAAGCTGCAGTGGCGCGCCGACTGGGCGCTCAGGTGGACCGCGCTCGAGGTCGACTACGAGATGTACGGCAAGGATCTGATCGACAGCGCCAAGATCTCCGCCAAGATCTGCCGCGAGCTCGGCGGCACGGCGCCCGAGGGTTTCGCCTACGAGCTCTTCTTGGACGAGAACGGGCAGAAGATCTCGAAGTCGCTGGGCAACGGTCTGACCGTCGACGAGTGGCTCACCTACGGCACCAAGGAGAGCCTCGGCCTCTTCATGTTCAACACCCCGAAGAAGGCCAAGCGGCTGTTCTTCGACGTGATCCCGAAGACGGTCGACGAGTACGAGAGCCATCGGGTGAAGTACCAGACGCAGAGCGCGGCGGAGCGGATCAACAATCCGGTGTGGCACATGCACGCGGGCGCGCCGCCGACGGACGAGGTGCCGGTGAGCTACACCATGCTGTTGAACCTGGCCTCGGTGGTGAACGCCGAGAAGCCGGCGGTGCTGTGGGGCTTCATCGGCGCCTACCGGCCGGGGATACGCGCCGAGGACCACCCGCGGCTCGACCAGGAGGTCCGCCTGGCGATCGCCTATTACCGCGACTTCGTGAAGCCGAAGAAGGCCTACCGCCGACCCGACGACACCGAACGGGCGGCGATGGCCGACCTCGAAGCCGTCCTCGCCGAGGCGTCGGAGGACGCCGACGGCGAAGCGCTCCAGCACGAGGTCTACGAGATCGGCAAGCGCCACGGCTTCACCAACCTGCGCGCGTGGTTCCGCGCCCTCTACGAGGTCCTGCTGGGCCAGAGCGAGGGCCCGCGCATCGGCTCGTTCTTCGCCCTCTACGGCGTCGCCAACAGCCGCGAGCTGGTCCGCCGCGCCCTCGCCGGCGAGTTCGTCGTCACCGCCGACGCCGGCTCGTGAGCCGGAACACGACGACGCCGCGACCGGACCCCGCCCGCGCGGTGGCGCTCGAGGTGCTCGCCGCCGTGCTCAGATCGGAAGAGCACACGTCTGAACTCCAGTCACGTGAAACGATCTCGT
>CAZCVH010000214.1:0-4244 GCA_964502115.1 uncultured Geminicoccaceae bacterium | reverse complement strand
CTAGCCGTCGAGACGGGCCGCCAGGAAGCGGAGCGCGCGGCGCCAGACCTCGATGCGATGGGCCCGCTTGGTGAAGCCGTGCCCCGCGCCCGCGATCTCGAAATGCTCGACCGGGTGGTCGCGCGCGGTCAGCGCCGCCGCCATCCGCCGGCTCTCCGCCGGCCGCACGCGCGGATCGCCGCGACCGTGGGCGAGGAAGACGGGAGCTCGCATGGCGGCTGCGCGTGCGAGCGGTGAAAGCTCGGCGAGGAGGGCGCCGTCCGCGTCGGCATCGCCGTACTCGGCGCTGCGGTGCCTCCGGCGGTAGGCCGCGGTCTCGCGCAGAAACGTCGCCAGATCGGTCATGCCGTAGAAGGCGACGCCGCAGCACCAGCGCTCGGGGTCGCGGGCGAGCCCCGCGAGCGTCACGAAGCCGCCGTAGCTCTGCCCCGAGAGCGCCAAGCGGGTGGCGTCGACGTCGCCGCGCCCGGCGAGCCAACGGCCCACCGCCGCCAGGTCGGCGAAGACGTCGGCCCGTCGGGTGCCGTCGTCGAGGCCGGCGTAGATCCGTCCGTAGCCGGTCGAGCCGCGCAGGTTGGGGGCGAGCACGGTCCAGCCGCGCGCCAACATGGCGGCCACCTCGCCGTGCCAGCTCGGGCGCCACTGGCTCTCGGGCCCGCCGTGCACGACCGTCACCGCCGGCGCGGTCGCGGCGCCGCGCGCGGGGCGGTACAGCAACGCCGGCAAGCGGCGGCCGTCGAAGCTTTCGATGTGGACGACGTCGGGGGCGTCGCCGGCCGGCTCGGGCGGGGCGAAGCCCGGCGCCGGCGTGGCTTCTCCGCGAGCTGGATCGAAGCGCCACGGCCGCGGCGGCGTGAGGGGGGTCTCGACGGTGGCGACGAGCGCCGAGCCGTCGGGGTGCCAGCGCAGATCCGCGGCGACGCCGCCGAGCGGGAAGCGGACCGGCGGGATAACGCCACGGTCGTGGATCTCGAGCGTGTTGAAGCCCTGGTGGTTGAGAATGGCGGCGAGCCGGCGCCCGGCGCGGTCCAAGGCGATGGCGTCGACGTCCACCTCGAGGGCGAGCCACCAGTCGAGCCGGCCGTCGCCGCGGGCGAGGCGGGCCACCCCGGCGTGGTCGCGTCCGGCGTCGGTGATCAGCACCAGATCGCCCTCGGCGAGGAAGCGGATGCCGTGGGCGATCACGGGCGCACCGGCGCCGAGCAGCGGATGGCGGGCACCGGTGGCGAGGTCGAGCAGGTGGAGCTCCTCGCGCAGCGCGGCGTGCTCGGCGACGACGGCGAGAAACCGCCCGCAGGGCGACCACGCCTCGACGCGCAGAAGACCGTCGCCGCGCAGAACCCGGCGCGACGCGCCGCCCAGGAGCGACATCACCACCACGTCCATGGCGACGCCATCGGTGGCGTTGGTGGTATAGGCCAGCGCCCGGCCGTCCGGGTGGAACGCCCCGAACACGTGGCGTGTCGCCGGGGCGGCGGTGAGCGGCGCCGAGCGGGCGTCGGCGAGATCCAGGAGCCGGAGCTCCTGGTTCTCGTCGCCGCCGTCATCGATGCCGTAGACGAGCTGCCCCGCGCCCGCCTCGCCCGGGCGAAATGCGGCGAAGGCCACGGGGTCGGCGTGATCGCTCACGCGCGCCGGCGCCTTACCGTCGCGCGCCACCCAGAGTTGCGGGGTCTCGGTGTCGGCGTCGGCCAGGAAGGCGCGCCGCACCCCCCTCGCGTCGACGTCGGCGACGCGGACGCTCGTAGGGGCGACGAGCCGGGCGAGATCGCTCAATCGGCGCTCGCGCGGGCGGACCGCTCGGCCGGAGCGCCGGAGCGCCCCGCCCGCCGGCGGCGCGCGGTCAGGCGGTCTCCTGGTGACGAGGCTCGAACAGCCGGGCCCAGGCGTTCACCGTGGCGCTGGTCGCCACGGTGCCGGCGAGGCCGGCGGCGAGGCCGAAGACCGCACCGCTGCGCACCCACAAGCCGGTGCAGGCGGTGGCCAGCGACACGGCGGGTTGCGACCACGTACCCATGTCGGTCATCATCATTCTCCTCGGCGTGGCTGCGCACGCGCCTTGATCAGCGGTGAAACGACCGAAGCGCTTAACACGGATCGCGCCCGGCCGCGTTGATCCGACCCCAAGGGGACGGGCGCGATCGCCGGTCTCCCAGGCACGTTGCAACCAGTGATAAGATCAAGCTTTTAAAGGGTGTAACAATCACCTCTTAATGTGATGTCTTAAGACTGGCCGGGCCGATCGGCAAAATTCGCCGCGCTTACCGCGTTCGTTTTCGTAAAATTTGAAATAAGTTGGGGGTTCGCGCGTCAGTTTAGGGCTGTCTCAACCCCAGCTGGGAGTCCGGCCCCATGATCGGCGACCTCGCCATGCGGCTGCTTCAAACGGTGGTGGCCACGCAGATCACGACCGCGGCGGTACCGTCGGAGGATATCGAACGGGTCACCTGTCTCGCCCAGAACGTCTGGTTCGAAGCACGAGGCAGTTCGGTCGACGATCAGCTGGCGGTCGCCCACGTAGTTCTGAACCGGGTGGCGGACGCCCGCTATCCCGACGACGTCTGCGAGGTGGTCTGGCAGCCCAAGCAGTTCTCCTGGACCCACGACGGTCTCTCGGATCGGGTCCGTTTCGACAACGCGATCGACCGGCGGATCTGGAAGGAGCTGGTGCAGCTCGCGATGGCGGCGATGTCGGGTCGGCTGGAGGATCCCACGGGCGGTGCCACGCACTATCACGCCGATTACGTTCTGCCGGGCTGGGCGGGGCGGATGGATCTGCTCATCCGCATCGACGACCACCTCTACTACCGCTACGCCGACGCTTCGTTGCGCTCGAGCTGAGACGGGCCGCCGGTCAGCGCCAGCGGTCCTCGTCCTTGGGCAGCAGGAAGACGGCGGTGCCCATCGCCAGGCTGGCGAAGGTGGCGGCCAGCCCGGCGAACAGCAGCACCAGTGCCAGCGTGCCGTGGCGGCTGCTCTCGACCAGCGTGCCGAGCCCGAACAGGTCGAGCTTGACGATCAGGTAGACGACGACCAGCGCCGCCATGACGCCGGTGAGCGCGTGATGGGCGAGAAAGCGGATCAGGCGGAAGTCGTGGCGGCGCTCGCCCATGGCCGGGCCCTCCGAGCGCGGGTCGCACAGGCGACGTCGCGCTCGGAGCGGCGGCGTCGAGTCGGGCTCAGACTTTGGCCAAGGCGATCGCCGCGTCGGCCATCCGAACGGAAAAGCCCCATTCGTTGTCGTACCACGAGGCGACGCGAACGAGCTCGCCGCCGATGACCTTGGTCGACAGGAGGTCGACGGTCGAGCTCGCCGGGTCGTGGTTGAAGTCGCTCGACACGAGCGGCGCCTCGGTCGCCGCCAGCACCCCCTTGAGCGGGCCGTCGGCCGCCGCCTTCAGCGCACCGTTGATCTCCTCGACCGTGGTCGAGCGTCCGGGCTGGAAGGTGAAGTCGACCAGCGAGACGTTGGGCGTCGGCACACGGATGGCGACGCCGTCGAGCTTGCCGACGAGTTCGGGCAGCACCAGACCGACGGCCTGGGCGGCACCGGTCGAGGTCGGAATCATCGATTGCGCCGCGGCGCGCGCCCGCCGCAGGTCTTTGTGGAAGACGTCGAGGACCGGCTGGTCGTTGGTATAGCTGTGAATCGTGGTCATGTGCCCGCGCACGATGCCGACGGTGTCGCTCAACACCTTGGCGACCGGGGCCAGGCAATTCGTCGTGCACGAGGCGTTGGAGACGACCTTGTGGGCCGCCGTCAATTGGTCGTGGTTGACGCCGTAGACGACGGTGATGTCGGCGCCCTCGGCGGGTGCGGAGACCAGCACCTTCTTGGCCCCGGCGTCGATGTGACCGGCCGCCTGGTCACGCTTGGTGAAGATGCCGGTGCACTCCATGACGATGTCGACACCGAGATCGCCCCAGGGCAGCGCCCCCATGTTGCGCTCGCTCAGCACCTTGACCGCCGGCAACGCGCGGCCGTCGGCGGTGCGCACCTGCATGGCGTCCCCTTCCAGTTTGACCTCACCGGGGAAGCGGCCGTGCACGCTGTCGTAGCGGAAGAGATGGGCGTTGGTCTCCGGCGGGGCGAGATCGTTGATCGCGACGACCTCGACGTCCGTGCGGTTCTGCTCGGCGATGGCTCGGAGGATGTTCCGCCCGATCCGCCCGAACCCGTTGATCGCAACTTTGACTGCCACCGCGTTCCTCCTGCTGCTTGGCCCCCGCGGGGGGCGTTGGTT
>CAZCVH010000213.1:0-4253 GCA_964502115.1 uncultured Geminicoccaceae bacterium | reverse complement strand
TGGAGTTCAGACGTGTGCTCTTCCGATCTGTCGACGCCTCGCCCGGGGCCGCGGCGAGGCGTCGACCGCACCGGTGGACCTGCCGCCGCCGCCGGCGATCCCGCCGGTGACGGCCGAGGCGCCGCCACCGCCCCCCGAGATCAGCCCGGAGGAGAACCTCGTCGGCGCCGACGACCTGACCGCGCTCGCCGCCGCGGTCGGGCGCGACCGGCTCGAACTCGCCCGCCGCCTGCGCATCCGCGAAGCGCGCGAGGCGTCGCCCATGCCCACGCCCGAGCGGGTCACGGCGGTGGTCTTCCCACCCGCCAGCGCGCGGTTGACCGAGCGCGAGCGAGCCCGCCTCGAGCGTGCGCTCGAGGCGGGCGGTACCGCGGGCGCCTGGAGCGTGCGCACCGGTGGCGGGCTGGCCCAAGCCCGGGCGCAAACGCTGCGCGACGCCCTCGTCGCCGCCGGCATCGCCCCCGAGGACGTGGTCACCGGTGCGCTCGAGCGCGACGTCGATGTGGCGGAGATCGCCGTTCGGCGTTAAGCCGGTTTCCCCGCGCGGGACGCTTGCGCCGCGCGGCATCTTTCGATCGCGAGAGGTCCGGCTTGCGCGAACCCGACTTTCACCGCATGCGGCGCCTGCCGCCCTACGTCTTCGCCGAGGTCAACGAGATGAAGGCCGCGGCCCGGGCGGCGGGGCGCGACGTCATCGACCTCGGCATGGGCAACCCCGACGGCGCCACGCCCCAGCACATCGTCGACAAGCTCACCGAGACGGTGCGCAATCCCAAAACCCACCGTTACTCGACCTCGCGTGGCATCCCCGGCCTGCGTCGGGCGCTCGCGGGCTACTACGACCGCCGCTTCGGGGTCGGGCTCGATCCCGAAAGCGAGATCTGCGTCACCCTCGGCTCCAAGGAGGGGCTCGCCAACCTGGCGCAGGCGATCACGGCGCCGGGCGACACCATCTTGGTGCCGAACCCGAGCTATCCGATCCACGCCTTCGGCTTCATCATCGCCGGCGCCTCCATCCGCCACATTCCGATCGGGCCCGGTGTCGACTTCATGCGCGAGATCGCCCGCGCCACCCAGCATTCGGTGCCGCCGCCGACCGCGATCGTATTGAATTTCCCGTCGAACCCGACCGCGCAGGTGGTCGATCGCGCCTTCTACGAGGAGATCGTCGCGTTCGCGCGGCGCCACGAGATCTGGTTGCTCTCGGACGTCGCCTATTCGGAGATCTTCTTCGAGGATCCGCCGCCGTCGATCCTCGAGGTCGCGGGCGGGCGCGAGGTCGCGGCGGAGTTCTCCTCGCTCTCGAAGACCTACTCGATGCCGGGCTGGCGCATCGGCTTCGCCGCCGGCAATCGCCACCTCATCAAGGCGCTCACCCGCATCAAATCCTATCTCGACTACGGCGCCTTCACCCCGATCCAGGTCGCCGCCACCGCCGCGCTCAACGGTCCGCAGGACTGCGTCGAGGAGATCCGCGAGCGCTATCGCGCGCGTCGCGACGTCCTGATCGACGGGTTGAACGCGGCCGGCTGGCCGGTGCCGTCACCGCCGGCGACGATGTTCGCCTGGGCGCCGTTGCCGGCGGCCTTCCGCCAGATGGGCTCGCTCGACTTCGCCAAGCTGCTCTTGGAGGAGGCCAATGTCGCGGTCTCGCCCGGAGTCGGCTTCGGCGAGCACGGCGACGGCTTCGTCCGCCTGGCGCTGGTGGAGAACCGCCACCGGCTGCGCCAGGCGGTGCGCAACATCAAGGGCTTCCTCGCCCGCCACGGCAACCGCACCGCCGCCACCCCGCTCGACACCGAGCGGCCCGCCGAGGTGTCGTGGTGACGCCGCCGCTGCGGGTCGCCGTCGCCGGCCTCGGCACCGTCGGCTGCGGCACCATCGCCATCCTCGAGGGTCGGCGCGAGCTTTTGGCGGCGCGTTGCGGGCGCGCGGTGGAGGTGGTGGCGGTGAGCGCGCGGCGCGCGGACAAGGAGCGTTCGATCCCGCTGGCGCGCTATCGTTGGCACGACGACCCGGTGAGCCTGGCGTACTGCGACGACGTCGACGTCGTGCTCGAGCTGATCGGCGGTGAGGACGGCCCGGCGCTCGTGCTCACCCGCGCCGCCTTGGCGGCGGGCAAGCCCGTAGTCACCGCCAACAAGGCGCTGCTGGCCCATCGCGGCGGCGAGCTCGCCCGCCTGGCCGAGGCCAGCGGCGTGGTCCTGGCCTACGAGGCCGCGGTCGCGGGTGGCATTCCGATCGTCAAGGCGCTCCGCGACGGCCTCGCCGGCAACCGCGTCGAGCGGGTCGTCGGCATCCTCAACGGCACCTGCAACTACATCCTCACCACCATGCGCAGCCACGGCCGGGACTTCGCCGACGTTCTCGCCGAGGCCCAGGCGCTCGGCTACGCCGAGGCCGAGCCGTCGCTCGACGTCGACGGCGACGACGCCGCCCACAAGCTGGCGCTCCTGGCGGCGATCGCGTTCGGCACCGAGCCCGCCTTCGACGCGCTCCACATCGAGGGTATCCGCGCGATCGCGCCCATCGACATCGCCTTCGCCGAGGAGCTGGGCTACCGCATCAAGCTTTTGGGCATCGCCCGGCGCACGTCCCACGGCGTCGAGCAGCGCGTGCATCCCTGCATGATCCCGCGGAGCGCGCCGCTCGCCGAGATCGAGGGCGTGTTCAACGCGGTCCAGGTCCAGGGCGACGCCGTCGGCGCCACCCTGCACGTCGGCCCGGGCGCGGGCGCGGCCCCCACCGGCTCGGCGGTGGTGGCCGATCTGTGCGATCTCGCCCGCGGCTTTCGCGCCCCCGCCTTCGGGGTGCCGGCGGCGATGCTCCAGGCCGGCGAGCCGGCGCCGATGAGCGTGCACGAGGGAGCCTACTATCTCCGCTTGATGGTCGACGACCGCCCGGGCGTGCTCGCCGACGTCGCGGCGTGCCTGCGCGACGCCGGCGTCTCGGTCGAGAGCATGATCCAGCGCCACCGCGCCACCGCCGACCAGCCGGTGCCGATCGTAATGACCACCCACGCGACCACCGAGGCCGCCTTCGGCGGTGCGCTCGCGGCCATCGGCGCGCTCGCCTGCGTGCGCGAGCCGCCGCGGATGCTCCGCATCGAGACGCTTTGATCTCCAGCTGTTAGACACACCCGTATATGACGCACGTATCGGAGGGCATGATGGCGACGACGTACCAAGAAGACCGCAACATGGCGCTGGAGACCGTGCGCGTGACCGAGGCCGCGGCCATCGCCAGCGCGCGGTTGATGGGCCGCGGCGACGAGAAGGCGGCCGATCAGGCCGCGGTCGACGCCATGCGCAACGCGCTCAACGCGCTGGACATCCACGGCACGGTCGTCATCGGCGAGGGCGAGCGCGACGAGGCGCCGATGCTCTATATCGGCGAGGAGGTCGGCAGCGGCGACGGTCCGGCGATGGACATCGCGCTCGACCCGCTCGAGGGCACCACCATCACCGCCACCGGCGGCTCCAACGCGATGGCGGTGATCGCGATGGCGGGCCGAGGCAACTTCCTCAACGCCCCCGACGTCTACATGCAGAAGATCGCCGTCGGCGGCGGTCTGCCCGACGGCGTCGTCCACATCGACGACCCGGTCGCCGACAACCTCGCCCGGCTCGCCGAGGCCAAGGACGTCCCCGTCGACGAGCTCGTGGTCTGCATCCTCGACCGGCCGCGCCACGAGCAGCTGATCCGCGAGGTCCGCGAGGCCGGTGCGCGCATCCGCTTGATCCGCGACGGCGACGTCGCCGGCGTCATCGCCACCGCCCGGGCGGGCTCCGGCGTCGACATCTACATGGGCTCCGGCGGCGCGCCCGAGGGCGTGCTGGCGGCGGCGGCCCTTCGCTGCATCGGCGGCCAGATCCAGGGGCGGCTGCTCTTTCGCAACGACGACGAGAAGCAGCGCGCCCAACGCCTCGGCATCAACGACCTCGACCAGGCCTACACCACCGAGGACATGGCCAAGGGCGACGTCATGTTCGCCGCCACGGGCGTCACCGACGGCACCATGCTCAAGGGTGTCACCCGCGTCGGCGACATCCTGCACACGCACTCCATCGTCATGCGCTCGAAGAGCGGCACGGTGCGCACCATCGAGGCCGAGCACCACGTCGTCCGCCGCGACGCCGCGACCCCGCATCTGGAGCTGCATCCGATCCGTTGAGACCGCGCGCGCGTGCCCGCGTCCGGAGATCGCCGCCCGCCGCGTCGGCGCGGCGCCTCTCCCGGCCGGACCGCGCAGA
>CAZCVH010000212.1:0-4256 GCA_964502115.1 uncultured Geminicoccaceae bacterium | reverse complement strand
GCTCGGCTTCGGCGTCACCGCCAAGGACGTCATCCTCGCCATCATCGCCAAGATCGGCACCGCCGGCGGCACCGGCCACGTCGTCGAATACGCCGGCGACGTCGTCCGCGCCCTGTCGATGGAAGGCCGCATGACGATCTGCAACATGTCGATCGAGGCGGGGGCGCGCGCCGGGCTGATCGCGCCCGACGAGACCACCTTGCGCTACATCCAGGGCCGCCCCAAGGCGCCCAAGGCCGGCGCCTACGAGCAGGCGGCGGCGTACTGGCGCTCGCTGCCGTCGGACGCGGGTGCCCGCTACGACACCGAGATCGTCCTCGCGGCCGCGGACATCGAGCCGCAGGTGAGCTGGGGCACCAGCCCGCAGGACACCGTCGCCATCTCCGGGCGCGTGCCCGATCCGAAGGACGCGCCGGACGCGGCCCGCCGCCGCGCCATCGAGCGCTCGCTCGACTACATGGCGCTCGAGCCCGGCACGCCGATGAAGGAGATCGCGGTCGAGCGCGTCTTCTTGGGCTCCTGCACCAACGGCCGCATCGAGGACCTGCGCGCCGCCGCCAAGGTGATCGAGGGCAAGCGCGTCGCCGATCACGTTCGCGCCATGGTGGTGCCGGGCTCGGGGCTGGTGAAGGCGCAGGCCGAGGACGAGGGGCTCGATCAGATCTTCACGAACGCCGGCTTCGAGTGGCGCGAGGCCGGCTGCTCGATGTGCCTCGGCATGAACCCGGACATCCTGGAGCCGGGCGAGCGCTGCGCCTCGACCTCGAACCGCAATTTCGAGGGCCGCCAGGGCCGCGGCGGCCGCACCCATCTGTTGAGCCCGGCGATGGCGGCGGCGGCGGCGGTGACCGGCAAGCTCGCCGACGTCCGCGAGCTCGTTTAGCTCGCCCGGCGCTCCAGGCGCCGGCCAGCGCTCGGAGGATGCGCCATCGTCGAGTTCTACCGGGCCATCCGGCGCGCCACGTGGCGTCGCCGGATCGTTCTCATCATCCTCTCGCCGGCCGTCGCCGCCCTCGCGGGTCTCGCTCGGATCGAAGGGCCCTGGCGGGAGCTCGTCGCCTTCTACCGTCAGGCGAGCACGATGCGGGTGAGCTACGAACTCGTCATGCGGGCCGTCACCCGCGATCCGCCCACGCCCGCCGACTTCGAGCGCCGGTAGCGCCGAGTATCGTCGCGCGACCGCCGACCGCCAAGGCCCGGAAGAGAGCGCCCGATGACCGATCGTCTCCTCGCCGCCGCGCGCCGGCTCGTCGCGCTCCTGCGCACCGCGATCGACGCGCCGGTCGCGGTGCGGCTCTGGGACGGCGGCATCGAGCCCTTGGGCACCACCGCCGCCACCGGGCCGGTGATCGCGATCCACACGCCCGGCGTCCTGCCGTCGCTGATCCGCCGGCCGAGCCTCGATCGCCTCATCCGCCACTACGCCCACGGTCGCATCGACGTCGAGGGCGGCACGCTGGTCGACCTCGCCCACGCCTTCGGCGAGCGCTCGCTGGGGCGCTCGCTCGGGCGGCTGGATCGCCCGGCTCTGGCGCGCGCCCTCCTCCCCTTCGTGCTCGCCCGCGGCGATCCTGCCGACGCCACCCGCGGCTATGCCGACGACAGCACCGGCAAGGGCCGCCGGGCCGGCGACAACAAGAGCTTCATCAGCTTTCACTACGACGTCGGCAACGCGTTCTACGGCCTCTTCCTCGATCCGGAGATGGTCTATTCCTGCGCCTACTTTCCGAGCTGGGGCGCGGAGCTGGCGACCGCGCAGGTGGCCAAGCTCGAGATGATCTGCCGCAAGCTGCGCCTCCGGCCCGGCGAGCGGATGCTCGACATCGGCTTCGGCTGGGGCGGGCTCGCCTGCCACGCCGCGCGCCACCACGGCGTCCACGTCCACGGCATCACGCTCTCCGAGCAGCAGCTCGCCTTCACGCGCGACAAGGTGAAGGCCCTCGGCCTCGCGGATCGCGTCACCGTCGAGCTGCGCGACTACCAGGAGATGACGGGGCGTTTCGACAAGATCGCCTCCATCGCCATGTACGAGGCCATCGGGCTCGCCGACAACGCCGCCTACTTCGAAAAGCTGCGCAGCCTGCTCGCCGAGGACGGGCTGTTGTTGAACCATTCGATCGCCCGCGGCGCCAAGCCGCCCGGCAAGCGCTTCGGCCGCCGGGCCGAGCACCGGGCGATCCAGCGCTACATCTTTCCGGGCGGCGAGCTCGAGGACGTCGGCAGCACGGTCGCGACCATGGAGCGCGCGGGCTTCGAGGTGCACGACGTCGAGGGCTGGCGCTGGCACTACGCCCGCACGACGCGGCTTTGGTGCGAGCGCCTGACCGCCCGGCGCGCGGAGGCCGAGCGCCTGGTCGGCGCCGAGACCTTCCGCATCTGGGTGGCCTATCTCGCCGGCGTCTCGATCGCCTTCGAGCGCGGCTCCCTGCGCCTGTTCCAGGTGCTCGCCGGCAAGCGCGCCAAGGGCGCGCCGGCGGTACCGCCGACCCGCGCCGATCTCTATCGTTGAGCCCCGTCGCCGACCGCTCGGAGTTGAAAGCGCCATGCCCGCCGTCATCGCCCTTCTCATCGTCGCCCTCTACTGCGCCGGCCAGGCCGTGGTGGCGCTGACGCAGCCGGCGACCATCGCCGGCGTCGTCGGCCTCGACGTCACCGTCCCCCAGGCCCGCTCGGAGGTCATGACCTTCTACGGTGGCTTCTACGCCGGCATGGCGGTGCTGTTCGCCCTCGCCCTCGTCCGCCGCACGGTGCGCGAAGGGGCGCTGGCCTTTTTGGCGCTGGCGCTCACCGGGGCCGCGCTCGCTCGCCTCTGGACGGTCGCCGTGTTCCCGCTGGGCACGCTCACGGCGGCGACGCTCCTCGTCGCCGAGGTGGTCTTCGCCGTGCTCGGCTGGTACGGCTGGTGGTCTCATCTCCGCGAGACCCACCGTGGGACCGTCTAGGCGGCCGAGATGTCCAGGCCCGAGATCATCCTCTGCCTGCAGGGGGGCGGCGCCCTCACGGCCTATCAGGCCGGGGTGATCCGCACCCTGCAGGAGATCGAGCTGTTGCCGACGCTGGTGGTCGGGGTCTCCACCGGGGCGCTCAACGGCGCGGTGCTGGCGGGCCACAAGCGCAACGACCCCGACGGCGCGCTCGCCGCCTTCTGGCACGAGCTCGGCCGCCCGCGCATCCCGTTCATGCCCGATCTCGGCGCGGCGCTGGGCGCCTACGGCAACCCGGCGATGTATTTGCCGCGCGGCAACTGGCTCGACCTCGGGCGCTGGAACGCGCTCTACGACACCAGCCCCCTGGCCCGCACCCTCGACAAGCACGTCGACTTCCAGCGCCTGGCCGACCCCGAGCTGCGCCCGCGCCTGTTGTTGACCGCGACCAACCTCGACACCGGCGCGGGCGAGGTGTTCGACAGCGCGGTGCAGACGCTCACCGTCGAGCACGTGCTGGCGGCGAGCGCCCTGCCGCCCACCTTCCCGCCGGTGCAGGCCACCGACGCCGGCGGCACCCCGCACCAGTACTGGGACGGCAGCCTCGCCGGCCCGCCACCGCTGGAGGCGGCGCTCGAGCGCGTCGATCCCGACGACGTCGAGCTGGCGGTGATGGTCGATCTGTTCCCGCGCCGGGGCGGCGTGCCGCGCCATATGGGCGAGGTCGGCGGGCGCGTGCTGGAGCTGGTCGCCGCCGACCGCAACGACGCCGCCGCGCGACGCCTCGACGACCGCGCCGTGTTCATACGTCCGGGCGACCCGGAAAGCGCCGCGAACGCCGCCGATTTCGGCCGCGACGCCATCCGCCGCCGCCGCGACGCCGGCTACCGCGACGCCCGCGACGCGTTGACGGCGCGCCGCGGCTGAGCCGCGGCCTTGCGCGCGGGCGGCGCGACGCGCATTCATCGGGTTCGGCGCGAGACCCCACGGACCGAGGCCATGCAGCCCTTCACGACCCTCACCGGCATCGCCGCCCCCTTGGCGATGGACAACGTCGACACCGACGCCATCATCCCCAAGCAGCACCTCAAGACCATCAAGCGCACCGGCCTCGGCCGCGCGCTCTTCGAGGAGCTGCGCTACGACCTCGACGGCCGCGAGAAGCCGGACTTCGTCCTCAACAAGCCCAAATACCGCGACGCCCGGATCCTCATCACCGGCGCCAATTTCGGCTGCGGCAGCTCGCGCGAGCACGCGCCGTGGGCGCTCTTGGACTACGGCATCCGCTGCGTCATCGCGCCGAGCTTCGCCGACATCTTCTACAACAACTGC
>CAZCVH010000211.1:0-4274 GCA_964502115.1 uncultured Geminicoccaceae bacterium | reverse complement strand
GTCGGCGGTCGGCCTCGCACCGGCCGTCGCCCGACGCGACACGGGTGACGACACCGGCGTCGCCCGCGACGTCCGCGGCGACGTCCGCGGGATCGCCGGCCGGCTCGAGGAGACCGTGATCGGCGCGTGCGAGGCCACCACCGGGCGGGCGGTCGAAGGCGTCCATCTGGTCCTCGCGCTCGCCGACGGCCAACGGGCCGAGCTACATCTCGGGCCGTGCGGCGCAATCGAGGAGCTGCTCGCCGCGGTCGACGCCGGCGACGAGGTCCGCGCCGAGATCTTCCGTACCGACGCCATGCCGCTGGGCGCCCCCCGCGTTCGAGATGCCGTCCGCCGCTGTCGCCACGCTTCACGACGCCTCGGCGGGTGCGGTGTCGCGCCGCGCCGCCTGGGCGTCCTCGCCCGTGCCGGACCGCGCCGGCGCCCGCTCGCGGTCGACCTCGGCGCTGGCGGTGAAGTCGAGCTGAGCGGTGTCGCTTTGAAAGAGCATGTCCCAGGTCCAGGCGACCCACAGCCGGAGTTTGCGGCTGAACGTCGGCATCTGCAGCAGATAAAAGGCGCGCCACAGCAGCCAGGCGGGAAAGCCGGTGACCGGCACGCCCATGACGTCGGCGACGCCGCGTTGGCTGCCGATGGTGGCGAGGGTGCCGAGCCCGGCGAAGTCGAAGCCGCGGGTGGCGCGGCCGCGCTCCGTCGCCACCAGGTTGGCGGCGAGCGTGCGCGCCTGGCGCACCGCGAACTGCGCCGTCGGCGGCGCGGTGCCGCCGGTGGCGGCGTTGGGCACCGCGGCGCAGTCGCCCAGCGCCCACAGCCCCGGTGCGCCCTCGACCGCGAGGTCGCTTCGGGTCACCAGACGCCCGCGGTCCGTCGGCAGATCGAGCGACGCGATCACCGGGTTGGTGCCGGTGCCGATGGTCGACACCAGCGTCGCCGCCTCCAGCCGCTCGCGGCCGCCGTCGGCACGCTCGATCTCGAGACCCTCGGCGTCGGCGCGGCTCGCCCGGGCCTCGAGGTAGAGCTCGATGCCGCGTCCCGCCATGCTGCGCGCCGCCTTGTCGGCGAGGCGGGCGGACAGCTCGGGCAACAGGCGCTCGCCGGTGTGCACCACCGCGACCCGAAGCTCGGCGGGGTCGACGTTGGGATAGAACGGTGCCGCGGCGTGGACGAAGTCGTGGATCTCGCCCGCGACCTCGACCCCGCTGAAGCCGCCGCCGACCACGACGAAGCCGGCGAGCTGCCGGCGCAGGGCCGGGTCGTCGACGTGATCGGCGCGTTCGAGGTTGGCGATGACCTCGTTGCGGACCTGCATGGCGTCGCCGATGAGCTTGAGGGGCGTGCCGTGCTCGGCCAGGCCCGGGACCAGGTCGAGCCGGGCGCGCGCCCCGAGCGCCAGGACGCAGTGGTCGTAGGTCAGGGCGTGGGCGCCGTGGCCGGCGTCGTACCAGAGCCGTCGGGCGTGCGGCTCGAGCCCGGTCACCCGGCCCATGACGAAGCGCTGATCGCGGCCGAGCATCTGCCGCAAGGGCGCGATCACCTGACCGGGAAGGATGGTGGCGCTCACCACCTCGGGCAGCAACGGGCTGAAGGTGGTGTAGTTCTGCTCGCTCACGAGCGTGACCCGCACCTCCTGCGCGCCGCGCAGGCGGCGGGCGAGCTCGATGCCGCCGAAGCCGCCGCCGACGATCACCACATGGGTCATCGAAGCGTTCCCTGTTGCCGGCCCCCCAACGCGCACTGCGGCCGCCAGGTTGCGCAACGCGCGCGGCGGCCGCCGCGTTGCCCGCCGGCGACCATCAAAGGGGCGACATCATGACGGCGTGGCCGATCGAGGATCACGGCATCATCGGCGATCTGCACACCGCGGCGCTGGTGGCGCTCGACGGCACCATCGATTTTCTGTGCTTTCCGCGCTTCGATTCGCCGTCCGTGTTCGCCGCGCTGCTGGACACCGAGCAGGGCGGGCATTTCGCCTTCGGGCCGGTGGGCGAGACCCGGGCGCGCCGGCAGTTCTACCTGCCCGACACCAACGTGTTGATGACCCGCGCCTCCGGCGGCGGCGGCGTGACCGAGCTGATCGACCTGATGCCGGTGGACGCGGCCGGCCTCGCCCACAACCTGGTGCGGCGCTTGAAGATGGTGCGCGGGCGCACGGCCATCGCCCTCACCTGCCGGCCCGCCTTCGACTACGCCCGCAGCGGTCATCGCCTCCATCACGAGGGCGACACCGTCGTGTTCGAGCCCGAGACGCCTTCGGTCACCGCGCTCAGGCTGCGCTCCAACCTGCCGCTTTCGATCGAGAACGGGGCGGCGGTGGCGCGCGCCGAGCTCGCCAGCGGCGACGAGGCCTGGGCGGTGCTGGAGCCGGCCAGCGCCGGCGAGGACGGCCCGTGCTCGGCCGAGAGCTACAGCGACGCCGCGCTCGAGGCGACCGTCGAGTATTGGCAGCGGTGGATCGGCCGCTCGACCTATCGCGGCCGCTGGAAGGAGATGGTCGACCGCTCCGCGCTCGCCCTCAAGCTGTTGACCTCGGTGCGCCACGGCTCGCTGATCGCCGCCCCCACCTTCGGCCTGCCGGAGGACCCGGGCGGGGTGCGCAACTGGGACTACCGCTTCACCTGGATCCGCGACGCCGCCTTCACCCTCTACGGCTTCAGCCGGCTCGGGCTGAACGAAGAGGCGCGGGCCTTCTTCCACTGGCTCGAAGAGCTCTGCATGGACCAGGCGCCCGGCGATCCGTTGCAGATCATGTACGGCCTCGACGGCGCCCGCGAGCTCGCCGAGGCCACGCTCGACCATCTCGCGGGCTTCGGCGGGGCGCGGCCGGTGCGCATCGGCAACGCCGCCCACGGCCAGCTCCAGCTCGACATCTACGGCGAGCTCCTCGACGCCGCCTACCTCTTCGACAAGTACGGCGAGGCCACCTCGGTGGCGCTCTGGCGCCGGCTCGCCGGGCTCGCCGACTGGGTGGCGGCGAACTGGGACCAGCCCGACGAGGGCATCTGGGAGGTCCGCGGCGGCCGGCGCGACTTCCTCTACGCCCGCATCCAGTGCTGGGTGGCGCTCGACCGGGCGGTGCGGCTCGCCCTCAAGCGCTCGCTGCCGGGCCCGATCGAGGGCTGGCGGCACACGCGCGACGCGATCTACGGCCAGATCATGACCGACTTCTGGGACGCCGAGCGCGGCGCCTTCGTGCAGGCGAAGGACAACCGCGGCCTCGACGCCTCGACCCTGACGATGCCGCTGGTGCGGCTGATCTCGCCCACCGACCCGATGTGGCTCTCCACCCTGGAGGCGATCCGGCACGAGCTGGTCGAGGACAGCTTCGTCTACCGCTACCGCGACGCCGACGGCCTCGACGGCGACGAGGGCACCTTCTCGATGTGCACCTTTTGGTACGTCGAGTGCCTGTCGCGCGCCGGCCGGCTCGACGAGGCCCGCTTCATCTTCGAGAAGATGCTGAGCCACGCCAACCGTGTCGGCCTCTACGCCGAGGAGCTCGGCCCCTGCGGCGAGCATCTGGGCAACTTCCCGCAAGCCTTCACCCACCTCTCGCTGATCAGCGCCGCCTTCGACCTCGACCGCCGGCTCGGCGGCGGCGGCGCGCGCGGCTGAGCCGCTCACGACGACGCGAGCGCCGCAACCCGCCCCGCCCCCACGCCCTTCCCGCCGTAGACCGTACACCGTGAGCGGAGGAGGTCATGACCCGACTGTCCCGCCCCGACGCCCTCAAGGCGGTCGGGCTCGGCATCGTCGTCGCGCTCATCCTCAGCGCCGTCGGCGCGGCCGCGCGCCAGGCCGGGGTCACCCCACTGCCGGCGCCGGTGGCGCTGACCTTCGCCGAGACCGTCGTCGGCGGCGCGTCGCTGCCGCCGGCGATCGGCATCCTGTTTCACACCGTCTGGGTGACGGTGATGACGGCGGGCTTCGTCGCCGCCTCGCGCGAGGCGCTCACCGGGCCGCGCGCGCTCGGCTTCGCCCTCGCACTCTGGATCGTGGCGCTGGTGGTCTTCTTTCCGATCATCGGCTGGGGTATCGCCGGGCTCGCGATCGGCCCGCAGCTGATCGTGGGCGCGCTGGTGCCGCACCTGATCTACGGCCTCCTGCTGTGGGGCGGCGCCAAGCTCGTCTTCGGCCGCACCCGGCGCCACCAGGCGGCCTGAGCGGACCGGCCCAGCGCCACCGCCGCCGCGCCGCGGTCGTCGCCGAGGCGCCGGACCCGGCACTCGGCGGCGTCCGCCCCGCGGCCCGGGGATCGGAAGAGCACACGTCTGAAC
>CAZCVH010000210.1:0-4286 GCA_964502115.1 uncultured Geminicoccaceae bacterium | reverse complement strand
CGACCACCGAGATCTACACTCTTTCCCTACACGACGCTCTTCCGATCTGGTGCCGTCGCCGCCGTGCCCGACGGCGCGCCCCGGCGGCTGCGCCTCGACGGCGGCCTGCAGGCGGTGATCGCGGCCGAGGGCCCGGAGCGGATCGCACCCGAATGGTGGCGCGAGCCGGACGCCGCGACGCGCGACTACCACCGCCTCGACCTCGCGGACGGCCGCCGGCTCTGGGTCCGCCGCAGCGGCGGCCGGGGCGACGGCGCCGCGCCCCGCTGGACCCTCGCCGGCGTCTTCGCCTGAGATGCAGGTATTTTGCCATCATCGCGGTCTCACCCGCGTGGGAGGAGCCCGTGGCCGACGTCACCATCCGCGATCTCGACGACGAGGTGCCGGCGCGCGTGCGCGAGCGGGCGCAGCGCCGTCACCACTCGCTCGAAGCCGAACTGCGCGACGTCATCACCCGCAGCGTGAGGCCCGTGGACATGGAGGCCTTCGAGGCCGCGGCGGCCGAAATCCGCGCCCGTACGGCCGGAGGTCGGCAAAGCGACAGCACCGACCTCATCCGCGAGGACCGCGACCGGTGACCCTCCTCCTCGACGCCGGCGTCGTCGTGAAATGGTTCGTCCGCGAGAACGGTACCGAGGCGGCGCTGCGCCTGTTCGCACTCGACGCCGTCGTCGTCGCCCAGGGCTGACCGCCCCACGCCATGCCGGGTTACGCGGAACTGCAGGTCACCACCAACTTCACCTTCCTCGAGGGCGCCTCGCACCCCGAGGAGCTGGTGGCCCACGCCGCGGCGCTGGGCCTCGACGCCGTCGCCGTCACCGACCGCAACAGCGTCGCCGGGCTGGTGCGCGCGCACGTGACGGCCAAGGAGACGGGGCTGCGCTTGGTGCCGGGCGTGCGGCTCGACTTCACCTGCGGCCGCTCGCTCCTCGCCTGGCCCGGCGACCGTGCGGCCTACGCCCGCCTCGCCAAGCTCATCTCGACGGGAAGGCGGCGCGCGCCCAAGGGCGAATGCCGGCTCACCCTCGACGATCTCTACGCCGACGCCGCCGACGGCCTCGTCGTCGCCGCCCTCACCCCCGGCCGCGCCGACGGCGCCTTCGAGAGCTGGCTCCGTGAGCTGCGCGGCGTCTTCTCCGAGCGCGCGCACGTCGCCGCCTCGCCCCGCTTCGACGGCCGCGACCGCGCGCGCCTGCACCGTCTGGCCGATCTCGCCAAGCGCAGCGAGTGCCGCCTCCTGGCGACGAACGACGTCCGCTACCACGACCCCGCCCGGCGGCCCTTGCAGGACGTGCTCACCTGCATCCGCGCGCACGCCACGCTCGACCGGGCCGGCTCCAAGCTCGCGCCCAACGCCGAGCGGCAGCTCAAGCCGGCGGGCGAGATGGCGCGGCTCTTCCACGAGCACCCGGACGCGCTGCGGGCCGGGCTCGACATCGTCGCGCGCTGCGCCTTCTCGATGGACCAGCTCGCCTACGACTACCCGGTCCCCGCGCACTACGACGGCCGGACGCCGCAAGAAGAACTCGAGCGCCGGACCCGGGAAGGGGCGGCGCGGCGCTATCCCGAAGGTGTGAGCGACAAGGTCCGCGCCCAGCTCGCCTACGAGCTCCGGCTCATCGGCGAGCTCGACTACGCCGCCTACTTCCTCACCGTCGACGACATCGTCCGCTTCGCGCGCGAGCGCGCCATCCTGTGCCAGGGCCGCGGCTCGGCGGCGAACTCGGCCGTGTGCTACTGCCTGGGTGTCACCGCGGTCGACCCGGCGCGCATGGATCTGCTCTTCGAGCGCTTCGTCTCGGCGGCCAGGAACGAGCCGCCGGACATCGACGTCGACTTCGAGCACGAACGCCGCGAGGAGGTCGTCCAGCACATCTATCGCGCTTACGGCCGCGAGCACGCCGGGCTCGCCGCCACCGTCATCCGCTACCGCGCGCGCTCGGCCATCCGCGACGTCGGCAAGGCCATGGGCCTTTCGCTGGATGCGGTCGACGCCCTCGCCCGCACCGTCTGGGGCTGGTCGAGCGACGGACTCGAGCCCGCAAAGCTCGAGGATTCCGGCCTCGACATGGACGATCCGGTGATCCGCCGCGCGATCGAGCTCGCCCGCGAGCTCATCGGCTTTCCGCGCCACCTGTCCCAGCACGTCGGCGGCTTCGTCATCGCCAAGTCGCGCCTCGACGAGCTGGTGCCGATCGAGAACGCGGCGATGGCGGATCGCACCGTCGTCGAGTGGGACAAGGACGACCTCGACGCGCTGGGCATGCTCAAGATCGACGTCCTCGCGCTGGGCATGCTCTCCTGCATCCGCCGCGCGCTTGATAACTTACGCGAGCACAAAGGCATAACCCACTCTCTAGCTTCGATTCCGCCCGAGGACCCGCTGACCTACGCCATGATCTCGAACGCCGACACGCTCGGCGTCTTCCAGATCGAGAGCCGCGCGCAGATGCAGATGCTCCCCAGGCTGCGCCCGCGCACCTTCTACGACCTGGTCATCGAGGTGGCGATCGTGCGGCCGGGCCCGATCCAGGGCGACATGGTCCACCCCTATCTCAAGCGCCGCAGCGGCGAGGAGCCGATCACCTTTCCCTCCGACGACCTCAAGTCGGTGCTCGGCAAGACCCTCGGCGTGCCGATCTTTCAAGAACAGGCGATGAAGATCGCCATCGTCGCCGCCGGCTTCACCCCCGCCGAGGCCGACGAGCTCCGCCGCTCGATGGCGTCGTTCAGGAAAAACGGCAAGCTCGAGCAGTTTCACCGAAAGCTCGTCGAGGGCATGGTGGCGCGCGGCTACGAGCGTGACTTCGCCGAGCGCTGCTTTCAGCAGATCGAGGGCTTCGGCTATTACGGCTTTCCGGAGAGCCACGCGGCCAGCTTCGCGC
This sequence comes from uncultured Geminicoccaceae bacterium, assembly GCA_964502115.1. Taxonomy (GTDB): domain Bacteria; phylum Pseudomonadota; class Alphaproteobacteria; order Geminicoccales; family Geminicoccaceae; genus JAAAPF01. Next base: position 1,401 of record CAZCVH010000210.1, on the reverse strand, counting down.
ATCTGGTCTACGTCTCGGCGTGGCTCAAATGCCACCACCCCGACGTCTTCGCCGCGGCGCTCTTGAACGCCCAGCCGATGGGCTTCTACGGCCCCGCCCAGATCGTCCGCGACGCCCGTGAGCACGGCGTCGAGGTCCGCCCGGTCGACGTCAACGCATCATCTTGGGACAACACGCTGGAGGAGTGCTCCGGCAGCCGCCGCGGCCCGCGCCACGCGCTCCGCCTCGGCTTTCGCCAGGTGAAGGGTCTCGCCCGGCCCAAGCTTAAGCGCCTCGTCGACGCCCGCGCCGACGGCGGGCCCTTCCGCGAGGTCGAAGAGGTCCAGCGCCGCGCCGCGCTCGATGTCGCCACGATGGAGCGGCTCGCCGAGGCCGACGCCTTCGGCTCCTTGAACCTGCCGCGCCGCCGAGCGCTGTGGGCCGTGAAGCGGCTGCAGGACACGACCCTGCCGCTGTTCGACCACGCCGAGAACGCGGCCGGGGCGGGCTCGAACCACCCGCCGCTCATCCCGGAGCCGCGCGTGGAGCTGGCACCGATGCCCATCGGCGAGGCGGTGGTCGAGGACTACACCTGGTTGCGCCTGTCCTTGAAGGCGCACCCGTGCGAGATCCTGCGCGCCGAGCTCACCACCGCCGGCTGGTCCCGCTGCGGCGAGATCCAGAGCGCGCGCGACCGGTCATCCTTCGCCACCGCCGGGCTCGTGCTCATCCGCCAGCGGCCGGGCTCGGCCAAGGGCGTGGTCTTCTCCACCCTCGAGGACGAGAGCGGCAGCGTGAACCTCGTCATCTGGCCCAAGCTCCTCGAGCGCTACCGCTCGGTCGTCATGGCCGCGCGGCTCCTGGGCTGCCGCGGCCAGGTCCAGCGCCAGGGCCAGGTCATCCACCTCGTCGCCCACGAGCTGATCGACCTCACCGACCGGCTCTCGGCCCTCACCCGCGACGCCGACGCGGCTCGCGCCGCCGTCGACGGTGCGATGACACCGGCGGACGAGGTCAAGCGGCCGACGGGCGACCAGCGCGAGGGCAAGGCGCTCGCCGACCAGCGCCTGGTGAAGACCTTCGAGCAAGCCGCCGCCCGCGCCGACGCCGTCAAGAAACCCACGCCCGACGCCCGCAGCGAACGCCGCACCAAGGACGAGGACGAGCGCGCCCGGGACGCGATGCCGAAGGGGCGGAACTTTCATTGAGCCTCGGCGCGTTCGAGCCCATGCTCAGCCCTATGTCGACCGATACGCCCACGCTGCCCGAGCGCCACGTCAAGCTGTTCCGCAACGGCCGCAATCAGGCCGTGCGCATTCCGCGCGAGTTCGAGCTGCCGGGCGAGGACGCCGTCATCCGCAAGGACGGCGACCGCCTCATCCTGGAACCGGCGCCCAGGAAGTCCCTGCTCGACGTGCTCGC
>CAZCVH010000209.1:1521-4286 GCA_964502115.1 uncultured Geminicoccaceae bacterium | reverse complement strand
AGCGTCATCAGGCCGTTGATCATGCCGCCCCAGGACGGCATCCACAGCATCACCGAGAAGCTCATGCCGAGGATCTGCGCCCAGTCCGGCAGCGAGGTGTAGTGCAGGTGGTGCGGGCCGGCCCAGATGTAGAGAAAGATCAGTGCCCAGAAGTGCACGATCGACAACCGGTAGGAGTAGATCGGGCGCTCCGCCTGCTTCGGCACGAAATAGTACATCATGCCGAGAAAGCCGGCGGTCAGGAAGAAGCCGACGGCGTTGTGGCCGTACCACCACTGGGTCATGGCGTCCTGGACGCCGGAGAAGAGTGAGTAGCTCTTGGTTCCGGCGAACGACACCGGCACCGCCAGGTTGTTGACGATGTGCAGCATCGCGATGGTGACGATGAAGGCGAGGTAGAACCAGTTGGCCACGTAGATGTGGCTCTCGCGCCGGCGGATCAGCGTGCCGGCGAAGGCGACCAGATAGGCCACCCAGACGATCGTGAGCCAGAGATCGACGTACCACTCGGGCTCGGCGTATTCGCGCGATTGGGTGATGCCCATCAGATAGCCGGAGGCGGCCAGGACGATGAACAGCTGGTAGCCGACGAAGATGAACAGCGCCATGTAGGTGCCGCCGAACAGCCGCTGGCGGCAGGTGCGCTGGACCACGTAGAGCGAGGTGGCGATCAGCGCGTTGCCGCCGAAGGCGAAGATGACGGCGGAGGTGTGCACCGGCCGCAGGCGCCCGAAATTCAGCCAGGCCGGGCCGGCGTTGAGCTCGGGATAGGCCAGCTGGAAGGCGATGAAGGTGCCGGCGACGAACCCGACCACGCCCCAGAAGATCGTCGCGACGACGAACCACCGCACGACGTCCTCGACGTAGTCGGTGGGGCTGGAGCGGGCGGCGCCGAGCCCGGCCGCGGCTGCAAGCGTCGACATGGTGCCTCCGAAAGACGGACCCTGGGCGGGGTGACCGACGCGCTCGTTCACCCGAATACGTCGTCCGGACGAGCGTTCGCCGTCGCGGCCGGCCCCCTCGCGCCGGAAACCTCCTGTGGCGGCGGCTTTCCGACGCGACGTCGATGTGGATCAACGACCCCGGTTCGTGGCAGCTATGCGAAAGTGGCAAGATCGAGGGAGGGGGGAATGAACGACGCGGTTTCTGTAGATTCCCGGCCGAGCGCGGCCATCCGTCACGTCGAGCTGGACCGGCCCTGGCGCTGGCTCGCCGCCGGCTGGCGCGACCTGGTCGCGGCGCCGGCGACCTCGCTCGGCTTCGGCGTGGTGTTCGCGTTGGCGGGTTATCTGATCACCCTCGGGCTGTTCGCCGCCGGGGTGCCCTATCTGACGCTGCCGATGACGGCCGGGTTCATGATCATCGGACCCTTCGCCGCCACCGGCTTCTACGAGATCAGCCGTCAGCGCCAGGCCGGCCGGCGCGCCCCGCTCGGCCAGGTGTTCGGCGCCTGGCGGCGCAACCCGTCGCAGATCGCCCTCATGGGCGTCGCCCTGCTGTTGATCCTGATCTTCTGGGCCCGCATCGCCGCCATGATCTTCATGCTGTACTACGGCATCGGCAACGTCCCCTCGATCGACAAGCTTCTGGTCGAGACCTTCCTGCAGCCGAGCTCGATCCCGTTCTTGATCTTCGGGACCGCGGTCGGGGCGGTGCTGGCGGCGTTCACCTTCTCGATCAGCGCGGTGTCGATCCCGATGCTGGTCGACAAGCCCGAGGCCAACGTCATGGAGGCGATCGCGACCAGCGTTCGCGCCGTGCTCGCCAATCGCAAGGCGATGGCGCTGTGGGGGCTGTTGGTCGTCGTCTTCACCGCGGCGGGGCTGGCCACGCTCTATATCGGCCTGGTGATCGCGTTGCCGCTGATCGGCCACGCCACCTGGCACGCCTACAAGGATCTCGTGCAGTACCCCGCGGCCGCGTCGCAAGCGGCGGCGATCTAGGCGGGGAGGGTGACCATGGGTCCTTGGATCTTCGGTACCGTGATGGGCCTGTTGAGCCTGGTGGGGCTGTTCATGGCGAGCTACGCCACCGACCCGGTCTTCCACGGTACCGGGCTCGGGCTGTTCGTCTTCGGTGTCCTGGTGATCGGCTGGCTGATCCGGCGTGGCACCGCGTCGCGTCACGACCAGGGCTGAACCGCCCGCCGGGCCAAAGAAAAGGGCGCCGAGACCGGCGCCCTTCGAAGTCGGGTGGACGAGTCGCCGTCGCGCATCGGCGGTGGCGGCGACACGCGTGAGGGATAACCCCGCGCGGTGACACTATCGTGACAGCTCTCGAGATGGCTCGCTCGCGGTGGCCGGGGCGAGGGTGATGTGCGGCGCGCCGCCGGCGGTGTCCTCGAAGGCGAGCCGGAACACGCGCCGCCGCCCGCAGGCCAGGATCGTCCAGTGCTCGACGGTGTTGGCGGCGTCGGCCTCGTGCGCCGCGGTGTCGACGACACGGCGGTCGCGGCATCGCCCCGGGGCCGCGTCGGCGAGCACGGCCAGGGTCGCCGCGCGTTGCACCGCGGCCGGCTGGCGCGTCGTGCCGGGCAGCAGCACCGTGACCGATGCCGCCCCCTCCGGCGCCGCCTCCAGCTGCAGGTTCTGGACGGTCTCGACGGCGCAGCCGAGCGGCCGCCAGCGCTCGACGCGGGCGCGCGCCGCCGGCACGGCTTCGACGAACCGCCAGCCGCAGCCCACGGCCCGCCCGGCGAAGAGCTCGCCCACCTGCGACGGCGTCAGACGGGGCGCGCCGGCGGCATCACCGGCATCGGCGGCATC
>CAZCVH010000209.1:0-1421 GCA_964502115.1 uncultured Geminicoccaceae bacterium | reverse complement strand
CGGCGGCATCACCGGCATCGGCGGCATCGGCGGCGAGCACGGCGACCAGGACGGCGAGGATCGCGGCAAGGAACGACAACGCGGCGCCTCCGCGCGATGCGCGTTAAGGTTGAAGTATCGAGCGATGGCACGTCGCGGCGGCGCCGGCAACGTCTTGTCAATCGTTCCGCGCTCGGGCTTCATCCGCCGCCATCGGACGTCGCCGGCCGCGGCGGCGTCCGGGCCTATCCGCAAAGGGACAGCGATGACCGCCTTCTCTCGCCGCCTCCGCGCCGCCGGCTTCGCCGCGTTGTTGCTCCTGGTCGCCGTGCCGGCGGTCGGGCTGCAGCCGAGCGCGGCCCGCGATTTCGTCGCCACCATCGCCGAGCGCACCACCGACGTGCTGGCGAGCGACCGCCCGGTGGCCGAGCGCCGGGCCGAGCTCAAGCGCATCCTGCGTACGGCGTTCGATCTCGACTATATCGGCCGCTTGGTGCTGGGGCCGACCTACCGCACGCTCACCGACGCGCAGCGAGAGGCCTACGATCGGGCCTTCGAAGAGTACGTGCTGGAGACCTACTCGCGCCGCATCGACGAGTACGGCGGCGAGGAGCTGGCGATCGCCGGCGCCGAGGCGGCGGGGTCGCGCGACGTCAAGGTCATGAGCCGGATCACCGGCACCGACCAGGGCGAGCCCGCGAAGGTCGCGTGGCGGGTGCGCGAGCGCGAGGCGGCTCCGAAGATCATCGACGTCGAGATCGAGGGCGTCAGCATGGCGATCTCGCAGCGCAGCGAGTTCGCCTCGGTCGTCGACCGGCGCGGAATCGACGGCCTGATCACCATGCTCGAGAAGGGCGGCCAGCCGTCTTGAGCGGCGCCCGACGTCGCTGGTGCCCACCGCGGTGAAGCCGCGTGCCCGGCGGTGTGCCGTCTTCGTCGCCGTGTCGGCGCTGCTGTCGGGCGCCGTCGATGCGGGGGCGAGCGCGGCGCCCGAGCGGGTCGTCGCGGTCAATTCGACCGCTTGGATGCCCTACGCCTTCCGCGACGCCGACGGTGAGCCGCGCGGCCTGCTGATCGACCTCCGGCGCGACCTCGCGGCCGAGGCGGGGGTCGAGAGCGGCTTCGAACTGGGTGACGTGGCGGCGCTCGTTGAGCCTGGTGGAGAGCGGTGAGGTCGACCTCCATGCCGGGCTCACCCGCTCGCACGCCCGCGGGGCCTGTCTCGACTTCTCCGCACCGCTGTTTCGGGTCCGCACCCGGCTCTTCGCCCGCCGCGGGACGGGCATCCGCCACCTCGCGGGCGTCGACGACACGCCGGTCGGCATCGTCGACGGGACCGTCGAGCAGCGCTTCATCGCCGACGATTACGCCGGGGTACGCACGCGCGCATTCGACACGAGCGCGGCGATGGTCGAAGCCGCCGTCGCGGGCGACATCGACGC
>CAZCVH010000208.1:0-4294 GCA_964502115.1 uncultured Geminicoccaceae bacterium | reverse complement strand
GCGCACGTCCGGCTTGTCGATGCCCATGCCGAAGGCGATCGTCGCCACCACGATCACGCCCGGCTCGGTCAAAAAACGGTCGAGCGCGGTGGCGCGTACGTCCGCGGCGAGCCCGGCGTGGTAGGCGACGGCGCGATAGCCCTCGGCGGCGAGCTTGGCGGCGGTCTCCGCGACGGCCTTGCGCGACAGCCGGTAGACGATGCCGGCCTCACCCGGATGGCGGGCGAGGAGCTCGCGCAGCTGGCGGTGCGGCTCGGTCTTCTCCGCCACCGCCAACGCCAGGTTGGGCCGATCGAAGCCGGTGACGAAGACGCGCCCGCCCGGGCCGAGCAGCTGCTGCTCGATGTCGTCCTGGGTCAGCGGATCGGCGGTCGCGGTGAAGGCGGCGACCGAGATGCCCGGCACGTGGTCGCGAAAGGACCCGAGCGCGCGGTACTCGGGCCGGAAGTCGTGGCCCCATTGGCTGACGCAGTGGGCCTCGTCCACCACCAGCCGGACCACGTTCATGCGCGCGAGCGCGGCGAGCATGCGCTCGGTCATCAGCCGCTCCGGCGCGATGTAGAGCAGCTTCAACCGACCGGCCTGAACCTCGCGCCAGACCGCGACGTTGACCTCGCGCGCTTGGCTCGAGTGGATCGCCCCCGCCGCCACGCCGAGCGCGCGCAGCTGGCCGACCTGGTTTTCCATCAGCGCGATCAACGGCGAGCAGACGACGGTGAGGCCGTCCGCCTCGAGCGCCGGCAGCTGGTAGCACAGGCTCTTGCCGGCGCCGGTCGGCATCACGGCCAGCACGTCGCGGCCGTCGAGGAGCGCGCGCACGACCTCGCCTTGCCCGGCCCGGAACTGCTCGAACCCGAAGACGCGGGCGAGAACCTCGCGGGCGCGGACGAGCGGATCGGGCCGCGGCTCCAGATCGTTCACGACAACCCGCGTTCGGACTCGAAGGGGGCGAAGCAGCGGGCGACGTCGTCGGGGCGGATCACCTGCGGCAGATGTCCGGCGTCGGGGACGAGCTCGAACTCGGCGCCGGGGATCGACGACGCCATGCCGCGGACCATGTCCGGGGGCGTCGAGCCGTCGTGCTCGCCGACGACGCACAAGGTCGCCACCGCCACCGCCGCCGCCGCCTCCAGGTCGGCTTCGGCGATGGCGGCGCCGCAGGCGGCGTAGCCCGCCGCCGGGGTGCGTTCCAGCATCGCGCGCCAGCGCACGACCTCGTCGGCGTGGTCGCGGCGGAAGTCGGCGGGAAACCACCGTGCCATCGTGGCGTCGGCGAGCGCGCCGACGCCTTCGGCCTCGACGGTAGCGATGCGCTCGCGCCAGGTCGCGGCGGTGCCGATGCGGGGCGCGGTGTCCATCAGCACCAGCGCGCGCACCAGTTCGGGACGCCGGGCGCCGAGCGCTACCATCCCGCCGAGCGAGAGGCCGACGACGATCGTGCTCTCGAGCTCGAGCGCGTCCAGGATGGCAGCGAGATCGTCGGCCAGCATGGCGAGCGTGTAGGGGCCGGGCGTCAGCTCCGAGAGGCCGTGACCCCGTTTGTCGCAACGGACGAGCCGCTTGCCGGAAAGGCGCGGCGCCAGCGGGTCCCACACCCGCAGATCGGTGCCGAGCGCGTTCGCGAAGACCCGGACGGGGCCCTCGGCGGGACCATCGATGCGCGCATGCGCGCGATGGCCGTTGGCGCGTAACATTCGGCTCTGACCGCTTTCGAGCACCGTCGTCGTCCCCCGCCCACGGCTGTCGGCTACGGGGGCTTTCGCAGATGAGCGCGCGGCGCCGCAAGCGCAGATCGCGCCACCGGCACCTTTCGGAGGTTACCCCGCTCGCGCTCCGGCGCGTTCGCCGCTACGCTCGGGCGCTGGCGAACATCTGCGGCCATGAAGGAACAGGGAGACGCGCCATCGTATCGACAAGCGGAGCTGGGCCCGGCAGACGGGTGGCGGCCGTGCTGGCGAGTTTGGCGAGCGCGGCGATCATCGGCGCCGGGGCGCGCGCCATCACCCCCGCGACCGTGACCTCGGCGGTCGAAAGCGGCCTCGACGGCGCCGGCATCAGCCTCGTCGCACCCGGGTCCTGGTCGGAGCGCAGCGCGCTGCCGCCGGCCGACCTCGGTCTGTTCGACTGGCTCGAACGCCATGGACACCGCTTCGGCGTCGCTCCCGGCCCGACGGCGGAGTTGCCGTTGATCGAGCTGGGGCCCGACGGCGACGTGCCGCAGCGGCCGCTCGACCCGGACCTGGCGGACAGGGGCGCGCTCGAGGTCGCCTACCCCGCCGGCGGTGGCGACGTCGCGACCGCGACCGGGGGCGGGATCGTCCGGCTGCGCCCGGACGGCGAGCCCGCGGCCGCCGACGCGACCGGCGTGGTGACGCCCGAGGTCGCCCGCGGCTCGGATCGCCCCGAGCCCACGCCGCACGGCGCCACGCTCGCTCGCACCACGCTCCTCGAGGTCTGACGACGGCGCGCTCCGCGCCGACCGGGCGGCGACACCGAGGGTCCGGCCGTGCCGTCGCGTCCAACCGTGCCGGCCGCACGCCGTTGAAGAGAGAACGTCATGCCGCAACGCTCCGTTCGCTGGGGCGAGCTGCGGGCGCCCGAGCTGCGCGCGCTCGCCGACGCCGATGCCACCGTGGTCGTACCCGTCGCCGCGATCGAGCAACACGGCCCGCATCTGCCGACGATGACCGACACCCTGTTGGGCATGAGCGTCGCCGGTGCGGCGGCGGAACGCGTCGTCGCGGACGGCGGCGCGTGCGTCGTCACCTCGCCGGTGTGGGCGGGGCTCAGCGCCCACCACATGGCGTTGGGCGCGACCCTGAGCGTGGAATTCGAGACCTTCGCCGCCCTCCTCGCGGACGTCGTCGGCTCGCTCGCCCACCACGGCTTCGGTCGCGTGCTGCTGTTGAACAGCCACGGCGGCAACACCGCGGCGCTGACGACCGTCGTCGAGCGGATCACCCGCGCCCACCCTCGGCTGCGGCTGGTGACCGCGCATTACTGGCATCTCGCCGCCGACCTGGTGGATCCGCCGTTGGAGACCCAACGCTCGATCCGCCACGGCGGCGAGGCCGAAACCTCGTTGGTGCTGGCGCTGCGCCCGGAGCTCGTGGACGAGAGCGCGTTCGCCGCCGCCGCCCACCCCGATCCGCGCGACGCCGCCGGCGCGACGGAGGACGGGGTCCATCGGTGGCGGAGCTTCGCCGACAGGACGCCCTCGGGCGCGCTCGGCGATCCCCGCGCCGCCTCGGCCGAGAAGGGGGCCCGCCTGCTGGAGCTGCTCGCCGGCCGGCTGGCGGAGCGGCTGGTGGACCCGGCGTTCTGGGGCGAGCCGGGCTGAGCGACGCCGTCGGAGTGGGCGCCCCCGCAACGGCGACGGCTTCTCGGTCTCCTCGGCGTCGCCCACGTCGCGCCGCGGCGAGCGGCCCGTCACGCCTTTCAGCGGCGCGTAGCCGCGCCCCCGCGCCGCCGCCGCGCCCGATTGCCGGCACGACCACGACGCGGGGAGGACGCGGTGATGGCGCGAAGCGGCGACACGGTCGCGCTGACGCTCGACGAGGTCGAAGGGCTGACCCGGCGCTGTCTCGCGGCGGCGGGCGCGGATGCGGCCAACGCCGCCGCGGTGGCGGGCGTCGTCACCCGCGCCGAGCGCGACCGCGCGGTCTCCCACGGCCTGTTTCGCGTGCCCGGCTACTGCGCTTCGCTCGCGAGCGGCAAGGTCGACGGCGCCGCACGGCCCGAGGTGCGCCGGCTCGCCCCGAGCGTGGTGCAGGTCGACGGCCGCGACGGCTTCGCGCCGCACGGCCCGAGGTCGGCCGCGAGCCGCTGCTCGAGGGCACCCGCGCCCACGGCGTGGCCGCCCTCGCCCTCGTGCGAACCTACCATTTCCAGGCGCTCTGGGCGGAGATCGAGCCGCTGTGCGAAGCCGGGCTGATCGCCCTCGCCTGCACCGCCTACAAACCCGTCGTCGCCCCCGTCGGCGCCGCCGCGCCGTTCTTCGGCACCAACCCCCTCGCCTTCGGCTGGCCGCGCGGCGAGCGCGCGCCGATGGTGGTCGACATGGCGACCTCGGCGATGGCCCGCGGCGAGATCGAGGTGGCGGCGCGCGGCGGCGAGTTCGTGCTCGCGCTCGACCCGGCGGCCTGCGGCGACGACGCGAACTGGCGCGACCACGGCGAGGCCTTCTTCGCCCGCTTCGCCGAACTCGCCGGCGCCCCGCGACTGCCGGCCGACCGCCGCTACGCCGCCCGCGCCCGGACCCCTGCAGGCGGCGTCGAGGTCCCCGCCGCCCTGC
>CAZCVH010000207.1:0-4296 GCA_964502115.1 uncultured Geminicoccaceae bacterium | reverse complement strand
CAGGCGATCGGGCCATTCGATCAGGAGCGCACCCGTCTCCAGCGCCTCGTCGAGGGCGAGGTCGTCGACCGGCGTGCCGGGGGCGAGGCGGTAGAGGTCGACGTGCCAGACCGTGAGCTCGGCGACGTCGTAGGTCTGGACCAGGGTGAAGGTCGGGCTCGGCACGGTGATCGCAGCACCCGCCAAGGCCTGCAGGCAGGCCCGCGCCAGGGTCGACTTGCCGGTGCCGAGATCGCCTTCGAGGAAGACGACGTCGCCGACCCGCAGCAGGCCGGCGAGGCGCCGGCCCAGAGCGACGGTGGCGGCCTCGTCCGCGAGGAAGAGGTCCGCCACCCTCGACCTCAGTAGCGGTAGGCGTCGGGCTTGAAGGGGCCCTCGGCCTCGACGCCGATATAAGCGGCCTGCTCCGGGTTCAGCTGGGTGAGCCTCACGCCGAGCTTGCCGAGATGCAGCGTCGCCACCTTCTCGTCGAGGTGCTTGGGCAGGACGTAGACCTGCCGCTCGTAGCGCTCCGGGTGGTTCCAGAGCTCGATCTGGGCCATCACCTGGTTGGTGAAACTGGCACTCATCACGAAGCTCGGATGGCCGGTGGCGCAGCCCAGGTTCACGAGCCGGCCCTTGGCGAGGACGCGGATGCGCTTGCCGTCGGGGAACTCGACCTCGTCGACCTGCGGCTTGATCTCGGTCCACTTCATGTTCGAGAGATCCGCGACGCGGATCTCGTTGTCGAAGTGGCCGATGTTGCAGACGATCGCACCGTCCTTCATCGCCCGCATGTGGTCGAGCGTGATGACGTCCCTGTTGCCGGTGGCGGTGACGAAGATGTCGGCCTTGGGTGCGGCGTCCTCCATGGTCACCACCTCGTAGCCCTCCATCGCCGCCTGGAGCGCGCAGATCGGGTCGATCTCGGTGACGTAGACGCGCGCGCCCTGCGAGCGCAGGCTCTCGGCCGAGCCCTTGCCGACGTCGCCGAAGCCGGCGACGACCGCGGACTTGCCGGACATCATGACGCCGGTGGCGCGCTTGAGACCGTCGACGAGGCTCTCGCGGCAGCCGTAGAGGTTGTCGAACTTCGACTTCGTCACGCTGTCGTTGACGTTGATCGCCGGGCAGAGAAGCGTGCCGGCCTTCGCCATCTGGTAGAGCCGCAGCACGCCGGTGGTGGTCTCCTCGGAGATCCCCTTCACGTCCGCCATGAGCTCGGGATAGTCCGAGTGCATCATCGCGGTCAGGTCACCGCCGTCGTCGAGGATCATGTTGGGCCGCCAGTCGGGGTGGCCCTCGATGGTCTGCCGGATGCACCACTCGTACTCCTCCTCCGTCTCGCCCTTCCAGGCGAAGACGGGCACGCCCAGATCGGCCACGGCGGCGGCCGCCTCGTCCTGCGTCGAGAAGATGTTGCAGGACGACCACCGCACCGAGGCGCCCAGGTGCACGAGGGTCTTGATCAGGACCGCCGTCTCGATGGTCATGTGCAGGCAGCCGGCGATGCGGGCTCCGGCCAACGGACGAGACGCGCCGAACTCCTCGCGCAGCGCCATCAGGCCCGGCATCTCCCGCTCGGCGAGCTCGATCTCCTTGAGGCCCCAGCCGGCGAGCGAGATGTCCTTGACCTTGTAGTCTCCGTTTGCCGCCATGAACTCCTACCTTGCTGTTCCCGGGAAACGGCCGGCCGAAACGCCGGCCGGACGTCGCGCTTGGGCTACGCGAGATTGCCGAAAGGTCAACCCCGCTCGTGAAACTCGGCCTCGACCAGGGCGCGCAAGGCCGCCACCGCGGCCTCCTGATCGGCGCCGTCGGCCTCGATCTCGAGCGCCGAGCCGGGCCCCGCCGCCAGCATCATCAGATCCATGATCGAGGTGCCGTCGACCTCGAGCTCGGCCTTGCGGACCCGGACCCGGGCGGCGAAGCCCTGGGCGGTCTTGGCGAAAAGGGCGGCGGCGCGGGCGTGCAGGCCGCGGGCGTTGGCGACGCGGACCTGCGCACGTGCGCTCACCGGCCGACGTCGAGCAGCGCGCTCGCCACCGCGATGTACTTGCGGCCGGCGTCCTGGGCCTGGCGGACGGCGTCGCCGACGCCGGTCGTCTCGCGCAGCTCGGCGAGCTTGATCAACATCGGCACGTTCATCCCGGCGATGACCTCGACGGTCCCCTTGCGCATCGCCGAGATGGCGAGGTTCGACGGCGTGCCGCCGAACATGTCGGTCACCAGGATGACCCCGTCGCCGCTGTCGACATGCTTCGCCGCTTCGACGATGTCGGCGCGGCGGCGCTCCATGTCGTCGTCGGCGTCGATGCAGACCGTGCGGATCTGGGCCTGCGGGCCGACCACGTGCTCCATCGCGGCGAGGAATTCGAGCGCGAGCCGGCCGTGGGTGACCAGCACCAGCCCGATCACGCCGTCATCTCCCCGCCGGCCGCCGCCGGCGCGCGGTGCAGGCCCTGCTCGCGGTGACGGATCGCCGGGGCGAAACCGCGCTCGGCGAGGCCGCCGGCGACGAGTTCGGCCATGAACACCGAGCGGTGCCGGCCGCCGGTGCAGCCGAAGGCGATGGTGAGGTAGCTCTTGCCCTCCTCGCGGTAGGCCGGGACCAGGAGTTCGAGCAGCGCCTCCAGCCGGGCGCGGAAGCTCTCGAAGCGCGCGTCCCCGCGAACGAATTCCTGCACCGACGGGTCCAATCCGGTGAGCGGTTGCAGCGCCGGCTCCCAATGGGGGTTGTTGAGGAAACGGACGTCGAAGACGAGGTCGGCCTCGCGCGGCACCCCGGCCTTGAAGGAGAAGGACAGGACCTCGATCCGCAGCTTGTCAAGTCGATCGCCGCCGAAGCGGTCGACGACGGCGCGGCGCAGGTCGTGCACCGCCAGCCGGCTCGTATCCAGGTGAACGTCGGCGGCGCGGCGCAGCGGCTGCATCAGTTCACGCTCGTGGGCGATCGCGTCCGCGACCGGGCGGTCGGCGAGCGGATGGCGGCGGCGGGTCTCGTTGAAGCGCCGTATCAAGACGTCGGTGTCGCAGTCGAGAAACAACAGCCGCACCCCCAGGCGCGGGTCCGCGCGCAGCGTCGTCAGCGTCGCCAAGAGGGCCCTCGGCTCGAAATGGCGCGAGCGCCCGTCGATGCCGACCGCGAGCGGCTCCGCGGCGTCCTCGCGGGCGTCGACCACGATCGGCAGGAGCGCCGGCGGCAGGTTGTCGACGGCCTCGCAGCCGGCGTCCTCGAGGGCGCGCAGCACGGTGCCGCGGCCGGCACCGGCCATGCCCGTCACGATGATCAACTCGCTCTTGGCCATCGTCGCTCGTATCCCGCCGCTCGCCCGGGGCCACGACCGCGTGGGTCCTCCCCGCGGCGATCCGCGTCAAGCCGCTTCGTGGCGGCTACCGTTCGCGGTCAGCGTCCGCCACACCACCTTCGGATCGTCGGCCGCGCGCAGTCGGTCGCGGGTGTCCGGATCGCGGAGCTTGCGGGCGACCTTGGCGAGGGTCTTGAGGTGCACCGTCTCCGCCCCCGCCGGTACCAGCAGCACGAAGATCAGGTCGACCGGCTTGTCGTCGATGGCGTCGAAGCCGATCGGCTGCCGCAGCACCCAGAACAGCGCGAACAGCCGACCGATCCCGTCGATCCGCGCGTGCGGCATCGCGACGCCCTCGCCGACACCGGTCGAGCCCAGATGCTCGCGCTCGCTCAAGGCGGCGAGCACCGCCTTGGGGTCGAGCGCGGCGGTGCGGGCGGCGGCGTGGGCGATGTCGGTGAACAGTTGGCGCTTGCTGGAGACGCGGACGTCGAGCTTGACGGCCGCGGGGTCCAGGACGTCGGCAATTGCGGGCATGACCACCCCATGGGGTTCGCCAGCGTGGGACGGGCGCCGCTTCGGCGACGCGGTGGGCCGCTCATTGAAGGAGTGCGGCCAGGTCCGGCGAAGCCCAAAGCGCCGCCGGCGACGTGAAGTGAACGGTCCGCATCCCCAGCGCGTCCGCACTCGCCACGTTGTCGGCCACGTCGTCGATGAACACGACGTCGGCGGGTTCTACGCCGATGCGTTGCAGCATCAAGCGGAAAATCCGAGGGTCCGGCTTCTTCATTCCGACCTCTCCGGAGACGACGATGTCGCGGAAATGTTCCAGCCATTCGAAGCGCGCGCGGGCGTGGTGAAAGGTCTCGTGCGACCAGTTGGTCAAAGCGTAGAGCGGCACCCCGCGCGCCGCCAGAGCCTCGACCATGTCGACGCTCTCGGGGACGTCACCGGCGATCATCTCCGGCCAGCGCGCGGCGTAGGCCGCGATCAGCTCGGCGTGGCGGGG
>CAZCVH010000206.1:0-4311 GCA_964502115.1 uncultured Geminicoccaceae bacterium | reverse complement strand
CGAGGGCGACGGCGAAGGCTGACCCTGTCGCACCGGGGCCGGCCGCGGCGTCGGCCCCCTCCTTCCCTCGTGCCGGACGGTCGCGATGCGCGCTCTCCTGTTCGTGTTCTTCGCCGTTTGGCTCGCGGTCGTGCCCGCCCGGGCCGACGAGGCCCTGCGGCCGGAGGTCGACGCCCTCGGCGAGGGCAGCTTTCGCGACACCGCGCGCGCGGTCGGCGAGCTCGCCGCGAGCGGCGATCCGGCCGCGGTGGCGGTCCTCGAGGCGTTGCGCGCGGGCGATCTCTACGTCCGCCGCGAGGACGGCCGGGTGTTCGCGGGCGAGCGCGACGGCCGCGACATCCGCCTCTTGGACGTCTTCACCGGCGCGGAGCTGGGCACCGTGGGTCGTCGCGAGGCCCTGCCGATCCGGGTCAACAACAACCTGCGCGGCACCATCGACGCCGCGCTCGGCCAGCTGCGGCTGGTCGCCGACGACGCCGCGGCACGGGAGCGGGCGGCGCGCGAGATCTTCGGCTCGCGCGATCCGGCGGCGCTGCCCGCGCTCGAGACCGCGCTCGAGGCGGAGACCGACGCCGAGGTCCGCACCGCGATGGAGCTGGCGCGCGCCGCCATCGTCGCCTTCGAGGCCGAGGCGGAAACCGCGCGGATCGCGGCCGTCGAGCGCATCGCCGAGCTCGGCGACCGCGCGGCGCTGTCGCTCCTCTCCTCGCTCGCCCGCGACGCGCCGCCGGCGGTGGTCGAGGCGGCCGACGTCGGCATCCTCGCCATCGAGCGTCGGCTCGCCCTTTGGGACGGCGTGCAGGATCTGATTTTCGGGCTGTCGCTCGGCTCGGTGCTGCTGCTCGCCGCCATCGGCCTCGCCATCACCTTCGGCGTGATGGGCGTCATCAACATGGCGCACGGCGAGATGGTCATGCTCGGCGCCTACACCACCTTCGTGGTCCAGGAGGTCATCCGCAGCTTCGCGCCCTGGCTGTTCGAGGCCTCGCTCCTGATCGCGCTGCCGCTCGCCTTCCTCGTCGCCGGCGCGGTCGGCGTCCTGATCGAGCGCGGCGTCATCCGCTTTCTCTACGGCCGTCCGCTGGAGACCCTGCTCGCGACCTGGGGCGTCTCCTTGATCCTGCAGCAGGCGGTGCGCTCCCTCTTCGGACCCACCAACCGCCAGGTCGGCACGCCCGACTGGATGACCGGCGCGGTCGAGATCGGCGCCTTGAGCCTGGCGATGAACCGCGTCGTCATCATCGTCTTCGCGCTCGCGGTCTTCACCGCGCTCATCGGCGTGCTCAGGCGCTCGCGCTTCGGCCTCGAGATGCGCGCCGTCACCCAGAACCGGGCGATGGCGAGCTCGATGGGCATCCGCACCGACCGCGTCGACGCGCTCACCTTCGGCCTCGGCTCGGGCATCGCCGGCATCGCCGGCGTGGCGCTCTCCCAGGTCGACAACGTCAGCCCCAATCTCGGCCAAGCCTACATCGTCGACAGCTTCATGGTCGTCGTCTTCGGCGGGGTGGGCAGCCTCTGGGGCACGCTCACGGGTGCCATGACCCTCGGCGTCGCCAACAAGTTGATGGAGCCCTGGGCCGGGGCGGTGCTCGCCAAGATCGCGATCCTGGTCTTCATCATCCTCTTCATCCAGCGGCGGCCTAAGGGGCTGTTCGCGCTCAAGGGTCGGGCGGCCGAAGCCTGATGTGGCTCACCCGCCATATCGGCCCCGCCGGCTGGACCTTCTTGATGGTGCTCGCGCTCGCCGCGGTCGCCGTGCCCTGGGCCAACCAGTTCCTGCCGCCCGACCATCCGCTGCACGTCTCGAGCTACCTCGTCGGCCTCTTGGGCAAGTACCTGACCTACGCGCTCCTGGCGCTGGCGGTCGATCTGATCTGGGGCTACGGCGGCATCCTCTCGCTCGGCCACGGCGCCTTCTTCGCGCTCGGCGGCTACGCCATGGGCATGTACCTGATGCGCCAGATCGGCGACCGCGGCGTCTATGCCGACCCGGTTCTGCCGGACTTCATGGTGTTCTTGGGCTGGGACCAGCTGCCCTGGTGGTGGTGGGGCATGGACCAGTGGTGGTTCGCCGCGCTCATGGTGATGGCGGCGCCGGGCGCGCTCGCCTTTCTCTTCGGCTGGTTCGCCTTTCGCTCGCGCGTCACCGGGGTCTATCTCTCGATCATCACCCAGGCGCTGACCTACGCGCTGATGCTGGCGTTCTTTCGCAACGACATGGGCTTCGGGGGCAACAACGGCCTCACCGACTTCAAGGACATCTTGGGCTTCGACGTGCAGGCCGACGCCACCCGCAACGGCCTCTACCTCGCCTCGGCGGTCGCGCTCGGCCTCGGCTTCATGGTCGCGCGCGCGGTCACCGGCTCCACCTTCGGCAAGGTCCTGACCGCCGCGCGCGACGCCGAGAGCCGCACCCGTTTCCTCGGCTACCGCGTCGAGCACTACAAGCTCACCGCCTTCGTCCTCTCCGCCGTGCTCGCGGGCGTCGCCGGCGCGCTCTACGTCCCGCAGGTCGGCATCATCAACCCCTCCGAGTTCACCCCCGCCAAGTCGATCGAGATCGTCGTCTGGGTCGCCGTCGGCGGCCGCGGCACGCTGATCGGCGCGGTCGTCGGCGCGGTCGCGGTCAACTACGCCAAGACCTGGTTCACCGCGACCTACCCCGAGCTCTGGCTGTTCGCGCTCGGCGCGCTGTTCATCGCGGTGACCGTCTTCATGCCGCGCGGCATCCTCGGCCTCGCCCACGACGCCTGGCAGCGGCTGCGCGGCCTCGTCGCCGGCGCCGGGCGCGCCGCCGAGCGGCCGGCGGAATAGCGATGGTCCGGCCGCCCACCACCTCCGCCATCCTCTATCTCGACGGCGTCAGCGTCGCCTTCGACGGCTTCAAGGCGCTGAACGAGTTGAGCTTCTACGTCGAGCCGGGCGAGCTGCGCGCGATCATCGGACCCAACGGCGCCGGCAAGACGACGATGATGGACGTCGTCACCGGCAAGACCCGACCCGACAGCGGCACCGTGCTCTACGAGGGCAAGGTCGACCTCACCCGCTTCGACGAGGCCGCCATCGCGGCGATGGGCATCGGCCGCAAGTTCCAAAAACCGACGGTCTTCGAGCGCCACAGCGTCCGCGACAACCTGCTCCTGGCGCTCACCGGCGAGCGCACCCCCTTCGCCACCCTGTTCGGCCGCACCGGCAAACAGGAGGCGGCGCAGCTCGACGAGATCCTCTCGACCATCCGGCTCGGCGCCGAGGCCGCGCGCCCGGCGGGCGATCTGAGCCACGGCCAAAAGCAGTGGCTCGAGATCGGCATGCTGTTGGCGCAGGACCCCAAGCTGCTCCTGGTCGACGAACCCGCCGCCGGCATGACCGACGCCGAGACCGCGGCGACGGCGACGCTCTTGAAGGAGATCTCCCGCAGCCACTCGGTCGTCGTGGTCGAGCACGACATGGTCTTCGTGCGCGATCTGGGCTGCAAGGTGACGGTGCTGCACGAAGGGAGCGTCCTCGCCGAGGGCTCGCTCGACCAGGTGAGCGCCGACCGGCGCGTCGTCGAAGTCTATCTGGGGCGCTGAGGATGGCGGAGCTCGCGATCACCGGCGTCGACCTCCATTACGGCGCGGCGCAGGTGTTGTGGGGCGTCGATCTCGAGGTCGCGACCGGCGAGATCACCTGCCTTCTGGGTCGCAACGGCGTCGGCAAGACCAGCCTGTTGCGCGCCGTCACCGGCCGGCACCCGGTGAGCAAGGGCGACATCCGCCTCGACGGCACCGCGCTCACCAAGCTTCCCGCCCACGCCCGCGCCCGCCGCGGCATCGCGCTGGTCCCCCAGGGCCGCGAGATCTTCCCGCTCTTGAGCGTCGAGGAGAACCTCGCGACCGGCCTCGGCGTCCGTCCGCGCGGCGAAGGCGTGCGCGACGAGGTCTTCGAGCTCTTCCCGGTGCTCAAATCGATGCTCCACCGCCGCGGCGGCGATCTCTCCGGCGGTCAGCAGCAGCAGCTCGCGATCGCCCGCGCGCTGGTGATGGCGCCCAAGGTCCTCGTCCTCGACGAGCCCACCGAGGGCATCCAGCCCTCGATCATCCAGGAGATCGAGCGCGTCATCGGCCTGTTGCGCGACCGCGGCGACATGGCGATCCTCCTGGTCGAGCAGTATTTCGAGTTCGCCCAGGCCCTCGCCGACCGCGTCGCCGTCATGGACCGCGGCCGCATCGTGCTGGCGGGCAAGAGGGGGGAGCTGGACGAGGCGGCGGTGCGGGGGCGATTGACGGTGTAGTCTTGCGATAGCTTGACCCTGCCTAACGCTCATGG
>CAZCVH010000205.1:0-4321 GCA_964502115.1 uncultured Geminicoccaceae bacterium | reverse complement strand
CGGCGACAGCTCCGACAACGTGCCGGGCGTGCCCGGCGTCGGGCCCAAGACGGCGGCGCAGCTCCTCGACCAATTCGGCTCGCTCGAGGAGCTCTTGGCGCAGGCGGCGACGATCAAGCAGCCCAAGCGCCGCCAGAACCTCTTGGAGCACGCCGAGCAGGCGCGGCTCTCCTGGCGGCTGGTCGGGCTCGACGACCGCGCGCCGGTGCCCGAGGATCTCGACCGGCTCGCCCGCACCGCCTTCGACGTCGCCAAGGCCAAGGCGTTCTTGAAGGCCAACGACTTCAAGACGCTCGAGGGCCGGATCGACCAGGAGCTGGGCGCGAGCACGCAGGCCGAGGATGCGGCGGGCGGCGAGCTCGAGACCGTCACCTTGCGCGACGCCGACGCGCTCACGGCCTTCCTCGACGAGGCCGACCGTGCCGGCGTGCTGGCGATCGACGTCGAGACCACCGACCTCGACGTCGCCGCCGCCGAGCTCGTCGGGATCTCGCTCGCCCACCAGCCGGGGACGGGCGCCTATCTGCCGCTCGGCCACAAGGACGCGTTCGGCGCGCCGGTGGCGGGCCAGCTCGACCTGGAGCGGGCGCTGGTCGCCCTGCGCGGGCCGCTCGCCGACGCCGCGATCCTCAAGGTGCTGCACAACGGCAAATACGATCTGGGCGTGCTGGCGCGCTACGGGGTCGAGGTGACGCCGGTCGACGACACCATGCTGCTCTCCTACGTGCTGGACGGCGCCGCCCACGGCCACGGCATGGACGAGCTGGCGCGCCGCCATCTGGAGCGCCGGACGACGGCCTACGAGGAGGTCTGCGGCAAGGGCAAGGAGCAGATCACCTTCGACCGCGTCCCGCTCGCCGAGGCCGCGCCCTACGCCGCCGAGGACGCCGAGGTGACGCTCGCGCTCTGGCGCCGGCTCAAGCCGCGGCTGGTCCAAGAGCATCTGGTCACCGTCTACGAGACGCTGGAGCGGCCGCTGGTGGCGATCATCGCGGCGATGGAGCGCCGCGGCGTGTTGGTCGACGCCGACATCCTGCGCCGGCTCACCGCCGAGTTCACCCAGCGCATGGCGCAGCTCGAGGACGCGGCCACCGAGCTCGCGGGCCGGCCCTTCAACCTCGGCTCGCCCAAGCAGCTGGGCGAGATCCTCTTCGACGAGCAGGGCCTCGACGGCGGCAAGAAGACCAAGGGCGGCGGCCGCGCCACCGACGCCGACGTGCTCGAGAAGCTGGCGAACCAGGGCCATCCCCTGCCCCGGGTCGTGCTCGACTGGCGCCAGCTCCAAAAGCTGACGCGGACCTACACCGAAGCACTGGTCGACGACATCCAGCCCAGCACGGGGCGCATCCACACCTCCTTCATGATGGCGGCGACCTCGACCGGCCGGCTGAGCTCGACCGACCCCAACCTCCAGAACATCCCGATCCGCAGCGACGAGGGCCGCCAGATCCGCACCGCCTTCGTCGCCGAGGACGGCTACGCCCTGGTCTCGGCCGACTACAGCCAGGTGGAGCTGCGCCTGCTCGCCCACATCGCCGACATCGCGGCGTTGAAGACGGCGTTCGCCGCCGACATCGACATCCACCGGGTGACCGCGAGCGAGATGTTCGACGTCGCCGTCGACGACGTTTCGGGCGAGCTCAGGCGCCGCGCCAAGACCATCAACTACGGCATCATCTACGGCATCGGCGCCTGGGGGCTGGCGACCCGGCTCGGCATCGAGCAGAGCGACGCCCGCGCCTTCATCGAGCGCTATTTCGAGCGCTATCCGGGCATCAAGCGGTACATGGACCGGACCAAGGAGGAGGCCCGGGCGAGCGGGGCCGTGCACACGCTCTTCGGCCGCCGCTGCGTCATCCCCGAGATCAACACCAAGGTCGTGGCGCGGCGCGCTTATGCCGAGCGCCAGGCCATCAACGCGCCGATCCAGGGCTCCGCCGCCGACGTCATGAAGCGCGCGATGGTGCGCGTCGACCGGCGGCTTCGCCGGGAAGGTTCGGGCGCGCGCATGCTGCTGCAGGTCCACGACGAGCTCGTCTTCGAGGTGCCGGTGGCGGAGCTGGCGGCCACCGCGGATCTCCTCCAGACCGAGATGACCGCCGCCGCCGAGCTCTCGGTGCCGCTGGTCGTCGAGGTCGCCCACGGGGCCAACTGGGACGCCGCGCATTGAGGCGCGCGCGGTCGCCGCAACGCCGCCTCTGGCCAGCCCGTGCGGGGCGTGCTTGAGTGCGCAACGAGGAGGGGGTGAGCGATCGCGGAGGCTCGAACGTGGCGGACCAGGACCCGACGCGGAATCCCGATTTCCTGCACTACACGGTCGAGCGGGATCTGGCCTATCCCTGCGCGTCGCTGTTCGAGATCGCCGAAGATGTCGAGCGCTACCCCGAGTTCCTGCCGGGCTGGAAGGCCGTCCGCACCAAGCCCGACACCGAGGCCGACTACGCCACCGACCAGATGCTCGCCTTCGGGCCGGTGCGCGAGCGCTTCACCTCGAAGACCTATCTCGACCGCCCCCACCGCATCCGTGTCGTGTCGCAGAGCCGCACCTTTCGCCATTTCGAGGTGAACTGGCGGTTCGGCGGCCTCGATGATGCCAAGTGTCGCGTTCACCTCGACGCCCATATGGGTTTCAAATCCCGCTATGTGAAAGGCATCGTCGGCAAGATGCTCGGCAAGCGCCTCGACGAGATCCTCTCGGCGTTCGAGGGCCGAGCCGCGGTAATGCTGGGTCGACCGGGCGTGGACCGCGGCGACGAGTAGCCTCTAGAACGGGTGCGCCGGGCGGACCGCCGGAGCCGAGGCGGCCGCGGGCGCTCGCGGGGGTGACGAAAAAGGGTGTCGTGATGGAGCGAGTTTCCGTGGCCGACCTCGTCGGCGAAGTGTCGGCCGAACCGGTGCGTGCGCCGTCGACGCCACCGCCCGAGGCGCGGCCACCGCGCATTCCGGCCTATCTGCGCGAGGTCTACGCCTGGGCGTATCTCAATCCGCGCTCGGTCCGGCTGCTGGACCAGCGCGTGGTGGCGGCGGCGATCCTTTGGGGCAACTACCGCCGGCTGTCGGACGCCGCGATCGGCGAGTTCGCGCCGGGGATGCGGGTGCTGCAACCGGCCTGCGCCTACGGCGACGTGTCACCGCGGCTGGCGCGCGCGCTCGGCCCCTCGGGCACCCTCGAGATGGCCGACGTCGCGCCGGTGCAGCTCAGAAACGTCCGCCCCAAGCTCGCCGGCTTTCCGACCGCCCGGCTCGCGCACCGCGACGCCGCCGACACCCCGCGCGCCCGCTTCGACGCGGTCAACTGCTTCTTCTTGATCCACGAGATCCCCGACGCCCACCGCAAGCGCGTCGTCGACGCGCTCCTCGACGCGGTGGTGCCGGGCGGCAAGGTGGTCTTCGTCGACTACCACCGCCCGCACGGCTGGCACCCCCTCAAGCCGGTCATGAGCGTCGTCTTCGACCGGCTGGAGCCGTTCGCCAAGGGCGTTTGGCATCAAGAGATCCGCGAGATGGCGCGCGGCGCCGAGCGCTTCGCCTGGTCGAAGAGGACCTATTTCGGCGGGCTCTATCAAAAGGTGACTGCGACGGCGCGGTGATTGCGGCGGATGGTAACGGTCAGAATGGCGAATTGAACCCGCCGGGGTCGGGCTTACCTTTGATCATAGCCAACGTATCGGGAGGTCGCTCTTGCAGCTCGTCGAAACGGATGTCGCGGTCGTCGGTGCCGGTGGCGCCGGTCTCCGCGCCGCCATCGCCGTGGCCGAAACCGCGCCTGATCTCGACGTCGCCGTGGTCTCGAAGGTGCTGCCGATGCGCAGCCACACCGTCGCGGCCGAAGGTGGTGCCGCCGGCGTGATCCGCGGCGAGGACAGCCTCGATGCGCATTTCGACGACACCGTCTCGGGCGGCGACTGGCTGTGCGACCAGGACGCCGTCGAGCTCTTCGTCGAGGACGCGCCCAAGCAGCTGACCCGGCTCGAGCATTGGGGCTGCCCCTGGAGCCGCACCCCCGAGGGCGGGGTCAACACGCGGCCCTTCGGCGGCATGAAGATCGAGCGCACCTGGTTCGCCGCCGACAAGAGCGGCTTCCACATCCTCCACACGCTCTTTCAGACCTCGTTGAAGTACCCGTCGATCAAGCGTTTCGACGAGTTCTTCTCGAGCGAGCTCCTGGTCGACGACGGCCGGGTGGCCGGGGTGGTGGCGATCGAGGTCCGCACCGGCGAGATCTACTGCTTCAAGGCGAAGTCGGTGATCATCGCGAGCGGTGGCGCCGGCAAGGTCTACCCGTTCACCACCAACGGCGCGATCAAGACCGGCGACGGCA
>CAZCVH010000204.1:0-4346 GCA_964502115.1 uncultured Geminicoccaceae bacterium | reverse complement strand
TCGCCGCCGGTCCACCGCGACCGCGGCGGCCAAGCTGGTGATCATGCCGACCAACGGGGTGGGGTTGGGTCACGCCCAGCGCTGCGTCCTGATCGCCGACGAGTGCGACCGCGCCCGCCTCGACCCGGTGTTCGCAGTGTTTCCGAGCTGCGCCGGGCTGGTGAAGACCTACGGCTTCGACACCATGCCGCTGGTCCCGCGCAGCCCGCTGCACGCCCAGAGCCACGAGAACGACCTGGCGAATTACCTGCGGCTGCGGGCGCTGGCGCGCGATGCGCGGGCGCTGGTGTTCGACGGCGGCTACATCTTCGATTCGGTCTACCGCACCATCCTCGAACGCCGCCTCGAGGGCGTGTGGATCCGCCGCGGTCTGTGGCAGGCCGAGCAGGACAACACCGCGACGCTCGACCGCGAGAAGGCGTTCGGGCGCGTGATCGTGCCGAGCGAGGCGTTCGACGAACTCAACGTCGCGTACTCCTACGGCGACCACGTCCACGCCGTGGGGCCGATCGTGCGGCGCGATGCGCTCGACGCCGACCGCCGCCGGATGTTGCGGGCGCGGCTGGCGGAGCGCTACGGTGTCGCGTTCGAGCGGCTGGTGGTGACCCAACTCGGCGGCGGCGTCGCCGCCGACCGCGGCGCCCAGATCCAGGCGATCTGCGGCGTGCTGGAGCGCCGCACGGAGGTGCTGCACCTCGTGCTCGCCTGGCCGTCCGCGGCCCTCGAGCCCGGCTGGTTCCGGTGGTCGCGGACCCGGGTGGTCAAGACCCACCACGCCGGGGTTCTGGCGGCCGCCGCCGATCTCGCCGTCACCGCCGCCGGCTACAACGCCTTTCACGAGGTGCTCTACGGCGCGCGCGCCGCGATCTTCATCCCCCAGACCGGCGCCTTCATGGACGACCAACGGGCGCGTGCGCTCGCGGCCCACGACCGCGGGCTCGCGGGGTTCGTCGAGCCCCACCAGCTGATGACGCTGGAGCGCCAGATCGCGCGCCATCTCGACGGCGGCGAGGCCGAGGCGGTGCGCCGGCGGATCGCCGCGCTCGACCTGCCGGCGCCCGGCAACGCCACCGCCGCCCGCCTGATCACGGAGGTGACCGATGCAGACCCACCGCTGGCACGCGCTGCTGGCGCGGATCGTCGCCGATGACGCCGACGACCTCGACGGCCTCACCCGCACCTTCGACCCGCGCCACGCTCCGCCCGGCCGCGACGTTCTGCCCGAGATCGACGCCGTCTTGATGCCCGAGGCGGCGCTCAAACGGCGCGACGCGGTCTGCATCGGCCTGCGCGTCGAGGGCCGGTTGGCGGACGCCGCTGATCGCGCCATGCGCCTCGCGGCTTTTGCGGCGGAACGCGACGTCGAGGTCGTCGTCCTGGCCCACGCCGACCATACCGGGCTCGAACGGTTCGGTTTTCGCGTCGAGCGCATCGCCGGTGCGACGCCGGAGCAGCGCGCGCGCTGCGAGGCACAGCTCCGGCGGCTGTGGAATATCGATCTCGTGCTGTAGCCCACGCCGCCGGGCGGAAACCGCCGGGGTCAGCGGAACCGGATCTGGCCGGCGCCGCCGGGGACGTCGCGCGAGTCGTCCTCGTCGCGGCGCAGCCAACTGCCGGTGCCCGAGCGGTCGAGCACCTGCGCGCCGGCGGCCGTGCTCGGCGTGGTGGTGCCGTAGACACGCTGCCAGCGGCCGGGTCCGGTCGCCGCCGGGCTCGCGGCAGGGTCGTCGCCCCGCCGCTCCGCCAGCCGTGCGCTGTCGGGGCGGCCGAGGCCGTGCTTCGAGGGCGGGGTGATCTCGCCGTCCTTGCCCCAGCGGGCGAACACCTTGCGGGCGTAGGCTTGGCCGCGCCACGGCGTGCCGCTGTGGTAGCGGCCGACGGCGTCGAACATCGTCGGCAGATCGCGGTCGAGGTCGCGCAGAAAGCGCGCGGCGTAGCCGACGTTGCTGGCCGGGTGAAAGGCGTCGTCGATCGATCGGAAGGCGTCGGGATGGTAGTGCAGGTTCACCTGCATGCAGCCGACGTCGATGTTGCTGACGCCGAGCGCGCGCAGCTCTTCGACCTTGGCCACCGCCTGGCGGCGCGACTCGAGGTAGAACGAGCCCTTGGGCGAGTTGATCGTCCACGGCCACGGCACCACGGCGCGCAGACCCTCGGGCCGATACGCGCTCTCGGTGAGCGCGATGGCGTGCAACAAGCCCTCGGGCAGTCCGCGGTGCCGGGCCTCGACGTCGCGGATGGCCTCCACGCACAGCGACGACGTCGTGCGCGCGCCTGCCGGCGCGGTGGCGGCGAGGACGATGACGGCGACGAGCAGGAAGACGAACGAGCGGATCATGTCCACGGCCTACCGGCAGCTTTTCAAAGTAGCGTTAACGAAGGGCGACGCTATTCACCCGCCAATGCGAAGGCGTTGGACGGCCTCGCGGCGAGGCGCGCCCCCAGACATCCGATGACACGAGACAGCCGCCGGTGGAAGCCGTCGAAGGTGGCGAGCGGCGCGAATCGGGCTTCGTCCATGTAGAGACCCCGGCGAAGCTCGACCTGGACGACGTGGACGCCGTCCTCAGGCCGACCGTAGCGCCGGGAGATGTAGCCGCCGGCATAGGGCCGGTTGCGGACGGTGGCGAGGCCCTCCGCCGCCAGCACCTCTTCCACCGCCGCGGTCCAGCCGGCGTCGGCCGATTGGCCCCAGCGGTCGCCGAGGACGACGTCGGCGGTGGTGAGCGCGGCGCTCTGCGCGTTGTCCGGCATCGAGTGGCCGTCGAGCACGAACACCTCGCCGAAGCGCTCGTGCAGCTCGTCGACGAGCTCGGCGAGCGCGCTGTGATAAGGCGCGTGCGCGCAGGCCACCCGCGCCGCGATCGCCGCGGCGTCGGGCGGCGTGGCGTAGATCGGCGCGCCGGCGAGCCGCGTCGGCACTACGCCGAGGCCGATGCGCGCCTTGCCGGTGGCCCGCCAGCCCGCCACCGGGCCGGCGAAGGCGAACTCGTCGCCGGCGCGGTTGACGTCGGCGACCGCCCGCGCCCAGCCGGTCGCCAGCAGCCAGCCGCCGTGGGCCGGCACCGCGTCGAGAAGGCGGTCGACCCAGGGGTCCTCCAGCTGACGTAGCCGCTCGGGGGCGATCTTGAGCGTCGCGGCCATGCCCGGCGCGAGAGTCGTGCCGGCGTGCGGCACGGTGACGAGCAGCGGGACGGCGGCGACCTCGGGCGGGCGGACGACGATGGCGGACACACGACCTCCGGCGACGACGGGCGCCGCGTGAGCTAAGCCGCCGGTGCGCGGTTGACCAGTCCCGGCGACCGCGGCGCGCGCAAATCCCCTTGCACCCCGCGCCGCGCTCTTCTAGGGGGAGATACTGAGGGCGCGTAGCTCAGCGGGAGAGCACTACGTTGACATCGTAGGGGTCGCTGGTTCGATCCCAGCCGCGCCCACCAGCGTTTTCAACGGCTCGGCAGACACGGGTGAGAGGGCCCGTCATAGACACGGGCGCGAAGGCCCGCCATCGGCTGTTTCGGCACCGTGTCACCAGCGCGACGACGGTCGACGCCGAGCATTGATCTCGCGCGAGGTCGCGCACGTCGACCAGGCGCCGAGGCGTTCACCAATCCCGCCCGTCGAGCGCGGTCGCAACCCCCGCGGCTCCGTCTTGGCGAAGCTGGCGCGGGACAAGAGCCTGCGCTCATGACGGCCGATACGTTCGAAAGACGGGTTTGGCGCTGCGGGCCGTCCCCCTTCTGCCACGGAAGTCTGCGGGCTCGGCGTCGCGCGGCCACGGCCGCAGCGTCTCGGCGTGGCCGCCGACCTTGGCCGCCAGCGGTCGGATCGCCGCCGCCCGGCTGGTGCGCGCGCCGACGGGCCGCGGCCAACGCCTGCGATCGCGTCGTCGTGCTGGTCATGGCCCCCTCCTTTCAAAGGCCGGGGCCGCCGGAAAGCCCGGTACGGCTGCCCCCATAGCCCGGGTTCCGGTCGTGCCGGCCTCTCCCCGTCCGTTCAAAGCGCCACCAGGAGCCGGTTCACCGGCATCGCGAAGCGGGCCGGCGCGTCTCGCGTCTGGGCGGCGAGCAGCGTGGCGAGTTCGCTCAGCATGCGCACCCGGCGGGCGGGCGACAGGATGAAGGCCGCGTAGAAGAACCCGGCCGCGACCTCGGCCACCGTTTCGGCCGGGCCGTCCATGGCGACCACGCCCGTCTCCACCGTGACCGTCGCGTCGGGGAACATCGCCTGCACGAGCTCGGTCAGGCTGTCCGTGCCGCGCACCCGCCGGGTCCTTCCCGAGCTGCCAGTTCCGCCCCCCATGTACTTCCGGTAGGCTCCGATCTTGGGGTGGATGCTCAGCTTGATCT
>CAZCVH010000203.1:2978-4360 GCA_964502115.1 uncultured Geminicoccaceae bacterium | reverse complement strand
GCGCGTTGATGGCGCCCGAGATGGGCGCCGGCATCGCCTGGTGGGCGCACGCCGGCGGCTTCGTCGCGGGCGTCGGTCTGCTCTACCTGCTCGCCCCGAACGACCGCCGGCCGATGCCCTGGGATCACATCAAGAAGCGCTGAGCGCTCACGCCGCCCGCGCTTCCCGGGTCGGCGGCGCCATGAACTCGGGGCCGACCGGGTCGTGGATGGTGTCGGCGAGGATGGCGTCGATCTCGGCCATCGCTCGCGTGTCGAGCTCGAACGCCGCGACGTCGGCGAGCGGGGCCAGCTGATCGGGGCGGCGTGCGCCCCAGAGCGCCACGCCGACGCCGGGCCGGTCCAACAGCCAGCGCAGCGCCAGATGGACGACGTCGCGCCCGAAGCGCTCCTTGGCGAGCTCGTCGAGGCGGTGGACGGCGTCGAGATACTGCGACAAGCGCGGCTCCGCGAACTTCGGATCGCGCCGGCGCAGGTCGTCGCCGGTGAAGTCGCGCTCCTTGTGCATCTTGCCCGAGAGCAGGCCACGGCACAGCGCGCCGTAGGTGAGCGTGGTCATCCCGGCTTGCCGCACATGGGGCAGGAGGTCGGCCTCGATGCCGCGCTCGAACAGGTTGTAGGGCGGCTGCACCACGTGCAGCGGGCAACGCGTGCGGAACCGCTCGATCTGGTCGACCGAGAAGTTGCTGACGCCGACGGCGCGGGTGTGGCCGGCCTCGAAGATCTCGCGCATGGCGTCGGCGGTCTCCTCGATCGCCACCAGCGGATCGGGCCAGTGGACGTGCAGGATGTCGACGACGTCGATGCCGAGCCGCTCGCGGCTGTCGTCGATCTCCTGCAACAGGCGCCGGCGGCTCGCATCGCGGAACGGGCTCTCACCCTCCCAGTCGAGCCCGGCCTTGGTGGAGAGCACGACCTCGTCGCGCCGGCCGCGCTCGGCGAGCGCGCGGCCGACCAGGCGCTCGGCGTGGCCCATGCCGTAGACCGGGGCGGTGTCGATGAGCGTCACGCCGCGGTCGAGCGCGGCGTGGATGGTGGCGATCGCCTCGTCGTCGTCGATGCCGCCCCACATCCAGCCGCCCATGACCCAGGTGCCGAGACCGATGCGGGTGGGCGTGAGCGCGGTGCCGGGGATCTGCGTGGTCTCCATGGCCGCGTCCTCCTGCGTGGTCGTGTCGTCCTACCGGCAAGCCCGCCGCGGCCGGCGTGGTTCCCGCCGCGCCGGCCGACCTTGGCCGCCGCCGCCCCGCCACCTACGTCAATGCTCACGCCGGCACGGCGTCACCTCACGACAGCGGACCCGACCGCCATGCGACGCCTCTCCCTCCTGCTCCTCGCCCTCGGCAGCTTCGGCCCGACCGCCGACGCCGCCACCGACACCGC
>CAZCVH010000203.1:0-2878 GCA_964502115.1 uncultured Geminicoccaceae bacterium | reverse complement strand
CGCCACCGACACCGCGCCGATCGCGAACGCGCGCCAGCTCACCTTCGAGGGCCGCCGCGCCGGCGAGGGCTACTTCTCCGCCGACGGCAAGCGGATGGTCTTTCAGAGCGAGCGCGCGGACGGCAACCCCTTCTACCAAATGTACGTGCTCGACCTGGTCACCGGCGACGTCGACAGGATCTCCACGGGCGTCGGCAAGACCACCTGCGGCTGGATCCACCCCTCGGGCGAGCGGGCGCTGTTCGCCTCGACCCAGTTCGACCCCGAGGCCGAGGCCAAGATGCGGGCGGAGCTGGAGTTCCGCGCCTCCGGCGAGACCCGGCGCTACAGCTGGGACTACGATCCGACCTACGAGATCGTCACCACCGAGCTGGACGGGGGCGGCTACACCCGGCTCACCGACGCCCGCGGCTACGACGCCGAAGGGTCCTACTCGCCCTCGGGCGAGCGCATCGTCTTCGCCTCCAACCGCCACGCCTACGCCGCCGACCTCTCGGCCGAAGAGCAGGAGCGGCTCGAGCGCGATCCGGCCTACTTCATGGAGCTCTACGTCATGGACGCCGACGGGACGAACGTGCGGCGCCTGACGGACGCGCCCGGTTACGACGGCGGGCCGTTTTGGAGTGCCGACGGCGAGCGGATCGTCTGGCGGCGCTTCTCCGAGGACGGCGCGCGCGCCGAGGTCCACACCATGAACGCCGACGGGACGGCCGAGCGCCGGATCACCGACCTGGGCGTCATGTCCTGGGCGCCGTTCTTCCACCCCTCGGGCGAGTACATCGTCTTCTCGACCAACCTTCAGGGCTTCGCCAACTTCGAGCTCTACCTGGTCGACGCCGCCGGCGAGAAAGAGCCGGTGCGCGTCACGAACCGCGACGGCTTCGACGGGCTCGCCACCTTCGCCCCGGATGGCGAGACGATCAGCTGGACCTCCAACGCCACGCCCGCGGATCAAAGCCAGATCTTCGTCGCCGATTGGGACCACGAAGCGGCGCTCGAGCTGATCGCCGACGCGCCGGCGAGCGACGAGCGGGCGGCAGCGCCGCTCGACGGTACCGAAGACGCGATCACCGCGGCCGACCTGCGCCGCCACGTCGAGGCGCTGACCGACCCCGCGCTGGAAGGCCGGCTCACCGGCACCGAGGGCGGGCGCCGTGCCACCGCCTACGTCGCCGACGTCTTCGCCGGCCTCGGCCTCGCCCCCGCCGGCGACGACGGTGCGATGTTCCAGCCCTTCACCTTCACCGCCGGCGTCGATCTGGGCGAGGCCAACCGGCTGACCGTCTCGGTCGACGGCGAGCCGCGAACGCTCACGGTCGACGAGGACTGGCGGCCCCTGGCCTTCGCGCGCACGGGTGCCTTCGAGGAGACGGGTGTGACCTTCGCCGGCTACGGCCTCGTCGCCGACGGCGCGGGCGAGGCCCCGGCGCTCGACAGCTACGCCGATCTTTCCGTCGCCGACCGCTGGGTGCTGGTCTGGCGCGGCATGCCCGAGGATCTCGCGAGCGCGGAACGCACCGCGCTCTCGCGCTTCGCGGATCTCCGCTACAAGGCCTCGGTCGCCAAGTCGCGCGGGGCCGCCGGCGTGATCGTCGCCCCGCCCTTGCGCGAGGGCTTCGAGGACACGCTGCCGGCGCTCACCTACGAGGCCATCTCCGGCGAGGCCGGCCTGCCCGTCGTCGCCCTCGACCGTGCCGCCGCCGAGCGCATGCTGGGCGTGCTCGGCGACGATCTGGCCTCCATGACCGAGCGGCTCGAAGCCGGCGAGGCCGCCGGGCGCAGCCTCGTCGGCGTCACCGTCGCGGGCGAGATCGACCTCGACTTCGAGGAACGCACCGGCCGCAACGTCCTCGCCCGGCTCGACCTCGACGGCGTCGAGGGTGGCGCGCCGCCACTCGTCGTGGGCGCGCATGTCGACCATCTGGGGCGTGGCGAGACCTCCGGCTCGCTCGCCCGCGGCGAGCAGAAGGGCGAGATCCATCCCGGCGCCGACGACAACGCGTCGGGCGTCGCCGCCGTGCTGGAGGTGGCGCAAAAGCTCGCCGCCGACCGCGCGGCCGGCGAGCTCGCGGGCGCCCGCGACGTCGTCTTCGCCGCCTGGTCCGGCGAGGAGCTGGGCCTGCTCGGGGCCTCGCACTTCGCCGAGGTGACGGCCGAGGCGGCGGGTGTCGAGGACCTGGGCGAGGTCGTCGCCGCCTACATCAACCTCGACATGGTCGGCCGGCTCGACGACCGGCTGCTCGTCTCCGGCCTCGGCTCGTCGGAGGTCTGGGCGCGCGAGGTGGAACGGCGCAACGCCGTCGTCGGTCTGCCGATCCGCACCTCGAACGACACCTACATGCCGACCGACGCCACCGCCTTCTACACCGCCGGCGTGCCGATCCTCGCGCTCTTCACCGGCGCCCACGACGACTACCACCGCCCGTCGGACACCGCCGACAAGCTCGATTACGACGGGCTCGAGGACATCGCGCGCTTCACCGCGCTGGTGGCGCGCTCGCGCGCCGCGGCCGAGGCGGCGCCGGCCTATATCGAGGTGGCTCGGCCCGAGGACACGGGCGGGCGCTCGATGAGCAACGTCTTTCTCGGCACCATCCCCGATTACGCCGAGGAGGGGGTCGAGGGCGTGCCGCTCTCGGGCGTGGTCAAGGACGGCCCGGCGCAGGAGGCCGGCCTCGAAGGCGGCGACGTCGTGGTCGGCCTCGCCGGCCAGGAGCTCGCCAACATCTACGACTACGTCCGCGCGCTGAACGGCCTCGTGCCCGGTGAGGCGACGACCATCACCGTCAGCCGTGGCGGCGAGGCGGTCACCCTCGACATCACCCCGCGCGTCCGTGACTAGTGCACCGACGCAGTCGGAGCGCTCGGCTCCGACTGC
>CAZCVH010000202.1:0-4365 GCA_964502115.1 uncultured Geminicoccaceae bacterium | reverse complement strand
GGGGCCCCTGCGCTGGCTCGACGTGACGGCGCCGCCACGCCACCTCGCGCTCGCCGCCCCGTGCGTAGCTCTGGGCCGCCCGGCGCGGTGGCTGGCGCGCGCCGGCTATCGCTCCGGCCGCAGCCCGTGGCTGGAACTGGAGCTGGACGGCCCGCTCGTCGTCGACGGCGAGATCGTGCACCTCGATCGGCCGACGTCTCTCAGGGTCACGGCCGACGACGAGATGAGGATCGTCGCCTGTCGGCGCGGCGTGCCTCGACAACGGGGCGCGGGTGACGTAGCCGCCTCGTCATGACGGCTGACGCTCCACTCGGCGAGGGCCCGGCGCGGCGAGGAGGGGATGAGCGAGGCGTCGTGAGCCGGGCCGCGGACGCGTTCGAGGCGCAGGTGGCCACCACGATCGACCGGGCGGTCCCCGATCGGGCCGCGGTGGCGATGGCGCGGCACCTGGCGGCGCGTGCCGGCGTCGTCGCCGTGCTCCTCTACGGCAACCGGCTGCGCGATCCCCGAGCCGGCGGGCTGTTGGACTTCTACGTCCTCACGGCGGGCGACGCCGCCTATCACGGCCGCGGAATCGCGGCACTCGCCAACCGCCTGTTGCCGCCCAACGTCTACCACGAGGAGATCACCGCGCCGGTGCCCACCGCCGCCAAGGTCGCGGTCATGCGGCTGGCTTCGTTCCGGCACCGGATGCGGCGGGCGAGCTGGGACACGACGCTGTGGGCGCGCTTCGCCCAGCCGGTCGCCTTGCTGCACGCCCGCGACGACGCCGTCCGCGCCGAGGTGGTGGCCGCGCTCGCCGAGGCCCGGCGCACGGCGGCGTGGTGGGCCGACCGGCTGCCGGGCGCGGCTCACGGGGAGAGCGGCGCCCGCTGGCGGCGCCTCTTCGAGCACACTTTCGCGGCCGAACTGCGCGTCGAGGGCAGAACCCGCGCCGGGGTCATCGTGGACGCGGCGCGTGACCACTACGCGGCCCTGGACCGGCTCCTCGAGCCACCGTCGGCACCGCCGTCCACGGTGACCGCCGCCTGGCGCCGGCGTCGTCGGGTCGGCAAGGCGCTCAACGCCGCCCGGCTGGTGAAGGCGGCCTTCACCTTCCGCGGCGGCCCGGCCTACGCGGTCGACAAGCTGGCGCGGCACGCCGCGCCCAGGTTCAGCCGCCGCGAGCGGCGCCGGTCTCGGGCGACGGCACCGCGGCTGCTTTTCCGTCGGCGTCGGCTCGATCGTCGCCGCTGACGACACGCAGACGCGCACGGCGCGGTGCGGCCCGCGCCCGCTCCGGTTCGAAGAGGCCCAACTCCACGCCCACCGCCGCGATCACCGCGATCGCGCGTTGAATTTGCCGCTCGTCGTGGGCCGCCGACACCGAGACCCGCAACAGCGAGTGCCCGTTGGGCGTCGCCGGCGGCACCGCGATGTTGGTGTACACCCCCTCGTCGATCAGCCGGTTCCAAAAGCGCACCGCGGTGGCGGGATCCGGCAGGTCGAGCGCGACGATCGGGCTCGGCTCGGCGGCGACCCGCAGGCCCAACGCCCGCACGCCCTGGTGCAGCTGGCCGACGTTGCGCCAGAGGCGCCGTCTCAGGATCGGCCGCTCGGCCAGAGCGGCGAAGGCGGCGCGCGCGGTCGCGACCGCCGCCGGCGTCATCGAGGCGGTGAACATGTAGGGGCGCGACAGCATCCGCAGCTTGTCGAAGCCGTCCATGTCCGAGACGCAGAAGCCGCCGGTGGTGCCGATGCTCTTGGAGAAGGTGCCGACGACGAAATCGCAGTCGGCCTCCACACCCGCTTGCTCGCACAGTCCGCGGCCGCGCTCGCCGAGCACGCCCAGGGAATGCGCCTCGTCGACCAGGAGATGGACGTTGTCGCCGGCCTCGCGCGTGACCGCGGCGAATTCCGCCAGCGGCGCGCGGTCGCCGAGCATCGAGTAGAGACCCTCGACGATCACGATCCGATCGCCCGGCACACCCTCGAGGCGACGAAGCCGGCGGGCGAGGTTCTCCGGGTCGTTGTGGCGAAACCGGATCGTCTGCGCGCCGCTCATCCGGCAGGCGTCGTAGATCGAGGCGTGGCTGTCGGCGTCGATGAGGAGGTGATCGCTCTCCTCCGCGAGCGCCGAGAGCATGCCCAGATTGGCGACGTAGCCGGTCGAGAAGACGATCGCCGCGCGCTTGTCGTAGAACGCGGCGATCTCCTGCTCGAGCGCGCGATGGGCCGTGTAGCTGCCGTTGGCGATGCGCGAGCCCGTCGTCCCGGCGCCCTCGGCGCGCGCCGCCGCCGCCGCGGCGTCCCGGCAGGCCGGATCGAAGGTGAGCCCCAGGTAGTTGTTGGTGCCGAACAACGCGACGGGGCGCCCCTCCAGCAGCGCCTCGGTCGGCGAGGTCACCTGGTCGAACTGCAGTTCGCTGGGATCCCGGCCCAGGGCGCGCAGCGCACCGAAGGAGGTCTCCACGGCCGCGATCCTCGCCTTGATGCCCAAAATCCTTAGCCTTTCGTTGTCGTAGGGGAATCAGTGGCCGGAGGCGGTCACGGTCTCGACCGCCCGCGCCACGTCGGCGACCGTCCGCACGCCGGACATGCGCTCGAGCGGGATGGTGATGTCGAACTCGTCTTCGAGCTCGAGGACGAAATCCATGACGGCGACCGAATCCATGCGGGTGTCGCCGATCAGATCCGTTTGCGGGCCGGGCTCGACGCCGTCGCGCAGCCGGCCCTCGAGGGCGGTGAGGATGCGGCGTTCGATATCGGCTCGGCTCATCGCTTGGTTCCCCCCATGGCGCCGACGGAGCGGTGCGTCGCACGCGCGACCGTCGGCGTCGCACCGTCCCCGTGCTCCCACCGGAAGGTCTGCAAGCGGCGCTCCGCGATCGGCAGATCGTGTGGGAAATCGATCTCGGCCCACGGCAGGCCGGCGATCGACACCACGTCGACGGCGCCTGCCGCGGCGAGCCGGTCGACGACGGCGAGATACCACCGGTCGTGGGCCCCGGGCTCGCGCAGGAGCTCGTCGAGCGCGGTCGCGAAGCGCTCGCCGCCGTCGCCGCGAAACGCCAACAGGCCGATCGACTCGCCGTCGATCTCGGCGTCGAGGTCCTTGCCGATCCGCGCCAGCCGATCCTCGTCGAGGCGGACCTTCATGTCGTCGGCGTCGTAGTGCTCCTTGCGGTCGATGGTGACGGTGACCGGGGCGCGTGCCAGCTCGCGCACCCGCTTCACCAGCGCGGGATCCACGAGCGTGTCGCCGTTCATCAAGAGCGTCCCGTCGCCCAACAGGTCGCGGACCGTCCACACCGACGCGATATTGTCGGCGACGGCGTGGAAAGGGTTGAAGCGGCAGGTCACCGCCAGCGGGACGTCCATCAGCTTGACGGCGGCCTCGACCTGCTCGGCGCCGAAGCCGGTCACCACGCTGGCTTCGCGCACGCCGGCGGCGGCCAGCGCCAGAAGCTGCCATTCGAGGATCTGCCGGCCGGCGACCGGCACCAGGCATTTCGGGCGCTGGTCGGTCAGCGGCGTGAGACGGCCGCCGCGCCCGGCGCTGAGGATGACGGCATGAGGCATCACGAGGTTACGGTCGTCCACCTGTCACGAGCATGTCGCAAATCATTGTTAGAATCCTCTGCATAGTGAAGGGTTCCGTGTCTCGAAAGCCCGCCGAGGCGCCGTCGCGCGGGCGTGATCCTTTCGCCGCCCGGCGGACGCGTCGGGATCGGGCCCTACCGCGTCAACCAGCCGGCCGCGCGGTACCAGGCGACCGTGTCGGCGAAACCGGCCTCGAGACCGATGCACGGCCGCCAGATCCGCGCGGGTGGCCGGCGCGCCGGATCCGCGCGCCAATCCTCGTGCAGGATCTCGCGCACCTTGCCCGAGCGCAGCGTCGGCGACGCCCCGACGAGGGCCGCCGCGTCCCCGACACGGCCGAGCACCGCGAGGAGGCTCGCCGGCATCTGCCACGGCCGGCAGCGGCTGCCGACGGCGCGGCACGCTGTTTGAAGGATCTCAAGCCAGCGATAGCCGTCGAGGCGGGCGTCGGTGAGCTCGAAGACGCCGGCGACGTCGCGCGCCCGCGCCGCGGCCACGACCGCGGCGGCGACGTCCGCCGCGTGGATCAGAGCGACACGCGCCCGTGGGGCGCCGGCGAGCGGCTGCACCGGCGCACCCGCGAGGCGGAACAGCGCCAAGGTCTCGCGATCACCGGGGCCGTACACGGCCGCCGGCCGCAGCACCACCAGCCCTCCCGCGGGCGCCGGCGCGAGGGCGCGTTCCGCCGCCGCCTTGGAGCACGCGTAAGGCGAAAGCTGCGGCGCGCGCGCCGCCAGCGAGGAGAGCATCACGAGCCGGACGTCGGGCGCGCGGCGCCGCGCG
>CAZCVH010000201.1:0-4373 GCA_964502115.1 uncultured Geminicoccaceae bacterium | reverse complement strand
CTAGAGCGTCACCTCGACCTCGACGTCGCCGCGGCGGTGCTGGACGTCGACGGCGACCTCCGCGCCGACGCGACGCAATCGGACGTCGGCGCGGGCGCCGTCGAAGCCGAGCTGGCGCAGGGTCACCTCGTCGAGGCTCGCCGGCAGCCGCGGGCGGTCGAAGCGCACCACCCGGCGCCCGGCGTCGAAGCCGAGCCCGAGCACCGCGGCGAGCAGCGCGAACGGCGCGGCGGCGGCCCAGGCCTGCGGCGAGCAGGCCACCGGGTAGAGCGTCGGGCCGGTGGCGGGCCGCCGGCGAAAGCCGCAGAAGAGCTCCGGCAGCCGCCTCAGCTCCATGAACCCCGCCGCCTCCATCAGCCCGTCGAAGAGCTCGAGCGCCGGCCGCTTGAGGCCGTAGCGGGCGAGGCCGAGGGCGATCAGCGCGTTGTCGTGCGGCCAGATCGAGCCGTTGTGGTAGGACATCGGGTTGAAGCGGGCCTCGCCCGCCGCCAGCGTACGGATGCCGAAGCCGCTGAAGAAGGCCGGCGACAGCAGGAGTTCGGCGGTGCGCCGCGCCCGCTCCGGCGCCGGCAGGCCGGTGAACAGGAGCTGGCCGGCGTTGGAGGCGCGCACCGCGCACAGTCGCTTGGCGCCGTCGAGGGCGAGGCCGTAGGTGCCGAGATCCTCCGACCAGAACGTCGCCTCGACCCGCGCGCGCACGGCCTCGGCCTGACCGCGGCGGTGGAGCGCCCTCTCCGGCCGGCCGAGCGCGGCGGCGATGGCGGCCGCCGCCTCGAAGGCGGCGAAGGCGTAGCCCTGGACCTCGACCAGCGCGATCGGACCGTCGGCGAGCGCGCCGTCGGCGTGGAACACCGAATCGTCGCTGTCCTTCCAGCCCTGGTTGACCAGGCCGTCGTCGCGGCGCCGGCCGTATTCGACGAGGCCGTCGCCGTCGCGGTCGCCGTCGCGCTCGATCCAGGCCAGCGCCTCGTCGATCGCCGGCTCGAGCTCGCGGATCGTCGCGAGGTCGCCCGTGCGCGCGAGATAGGCGCCGGCGAGCACCACGAACAGCGGCGTCGCATCGATGGTGCCGTAATAGTGGCGAAACGGCACGACGCCGAGGCGGGCGAGTTCGCCGGCGCGGGTCTCGTGGAGGATCTTGCCGGGCTCGGCGTCGGCGCTCGCGTCCTCGTGGGTCGCCCGGGTGGCGGCGAGGTAGCGCAGCACGCCCCTGGCGAGGCGGGGGTCGACCCACAAGCTCAACAGCGCGGTGATCAGCCCGTCGCGGCCGAAGGGCGTGCTGAACCACGGCACCCCGGCATAAGGGTAGGCGCCCGCAGGCGTGTCGGTGACCAGCATCGTGAGGTCGGCCATCGCCCGGCGCAGGACCTCGTTGGTGACCGCGTTCGAGGTTTCGACGCCGGCGCTGCGTCGGGCGACCTCGCGCAAGGGCCGGCGGGCGCGCTTGAGGGCGTGGAAGAAGCCGAGCCCGGCGCCGGCGGGCGGCTCGCGGTCGGCGCAGTCGACGACGACGAAGAGCGAGGTCCTGGCACCCGCGTCGAGCCGCAACTCGAAACGGGCGCGTTCCGCTTCGAGCGCGCGCGGCGCCGGCGCGAAGGCGAGGCGGGTGACGCGGCGCTCGCCGTCCTCGCCGTCGTAGACGAGGCGCAGCCGGTCGGCGGCGAGCCGCTCGCTCCGCATCGCCCCGCGGCTCGCCCGCGCGCAGCCGCGGGCCTCGAAGATGTCGGCGAAGTCGGCCGCGAAGGCCAGCTCCAGCTCGACCGCGAGCGCCTCGACGCCGAAATTGCGCACCGACAGCCGCTCGAACAGCCGCGCCTCGAACAGAAAGCGCGTGCGCTGAAAGTGAAGGACGTCGCCGGCGAGGCCGGGGTCGTCGCCGTCGGCGGCGATGTCGGGGTTGGTGAGGTCGACCTTCATCGCCGCGTTGTCGAGCGCGACGGTCGAGCTCAACAGCATCGGGGCGTGGCCGCGCACCAGGAGGTGGAGCTTCGAGAGGTGGCGGGTGTCGTGGTGGTAGAGGCCCTCGGCGCGCTCGCCGTCGGCGACGACGTCGCCGTGCGGGTCGAACAGGCCGAAGCTGTCGCCGTGCTTGAGGATGCGCGGGCGGCGTTCCGCCAGCGACGAGCGGGCGTGGATGAAGTACGGCGTCGGCGTCGGCCCGCCCGCCGCGAGCACCTCGGGTGCCGCCTCCTCGTTGGCCATCTCCAGCTCCTCCAAGGCGCCTCGCCGACGCCGCGGCGAGCCCCGCCGGCCGCCGTTTCGACCGCCTATACGCGCGAGCGACCGCCGCCGCCACGGTTCGCGGCGGGGCCGGCCGCCCGCTACGCGGCGGAGACGCCGTCGAGGGTGGCCAAGAGGCGGTCGAGCTGTTCGGGGCTGGAATAGGCGATGGTGAGCCGCCCGCCGACGCCCTTGGTCTTGAGCTGGACGTCGAGGCCGAGCCGGGCGGTGAGCCGGCGCTCGAGGGCCTCGATGTCGGGGTCGGACTCGGCCTTGGGCGCGCCGACGCGCGGGCTCTTGCCCTCGGCCTTCACCAGCGCCTCGGTCTGGCGGACGTTGAGGCCCTTGTCGATGACGACGCGCGCGAGCGCCTCGGGGTCGGTCGCGACCAGGAGCGCGCGGGCGTGGCCGACGCTGAGTTGGCCCTCGTCGAGCCAGGCCTGCAGCTGCACCGAGAGCTGGGTCAGGCGCAGCAGGTTGGCGATGTGCGAGCGGCTCTTGCCGACGCTCTCGGCCAGCGCCTCCTGGGTGTGGCCGTACTCCTCGATCAGCCGCTCGTAGGCCGCGGCCTCCTCCAAGGGCGACAGGTCGTGGCGCTGGACGTTCTCCAGGAGCGCCATCTCCAGCGCCTGGGCGTCGTCGAGCGCACGCACCACCACCGGCACCTCGACCAGCCCGGCGCGCTGGGCGGCGCGCCAGCGGCGCTCGCCGGCGACGATGCCGAAGCGCTCGCCGAACTCGTCGAGCGGGCGGACCAACAGCGGCTGCAGGATGCCGTTGGCGCGGATCGACGAGGCCAGCGCGTCGAGGTCGTCGTCGGCGAAGGACCGCCGCGGCTGGTGCGCGAAGGGGTAGAGGAACTCGAGCGGCAGCCGGCGGGTGTCCTCCGGGCTCGCCTCGGGGCCGTCGGCGAGGAGCGCTTCGAGACCGCGACCGAGACCGCGCTTGGTGCTCATGCCGCGCGCCTCCGATCGGGCCCGCCGAGCCGGCCGAGATACTCCCGTGCCAGATGGGCGTAGGCGATCGCACCGGCGCACTGGACGTCGTAGCGCCCGATCGGCTGGCCGTAGCTCGGGGCCTCGGAGATCCGGACGTTGCGCGGGATCACCGTCTCGAACACCCGCGCGCCCATGAAGCCGCGGACGTCCGCCGCCACCTGGTCGGAGAGGTTGTTGCGGCGGTCGTACATGGTGAGCACGATCCCCTCGATCTTGAGCTTGGAATTGAAGCCGCGCCGGACCCGGTCGACGGTCCGCAGGATCATCGACAGCCCCTCGAGCGCGAAGAACTCGCACTGCAGCGGGATCAGCACGCCGTCGGCGGCGGCGAGCGCGTTGACGGTGAGGACGCCCAAGGACGGCGGGCAGTCGACGACGACGAGGTCGTAGGCCGCGCGCAAGGGCTCGAGCGCGCTTTTCAACCTTAGGTTGCGCTCGGCGTCCTGGGCGAGCTCGACCTCCACCGCCGAGAGATCGACCACCGACGGCAGCACGGCGAGGTGCGCGATCTCGGTCGGCTGGACCGCGTTCGTCGCCGCGACGCGGCCGAGCAGGACGTCGTAGAGGCTGACCCGCCGCTTGGCATGGCCGAGGCCGAGATGGGTGGTGGCGTTGCCCTGGGGGTCGACATCGACGAGGAGCACCCGGCGCCCGGCCTCGGCGACCGCGGCGGCGAGGTTGACGGCGGTGGTGGTCTTGCCGACGCCGCCCTTCTGGTTGGCGACGGCGACGAGGCGCCCGGGGGCGCCGGTCTCACCCGCGCGCGCGGGCACGGACATCGCGGATCTCCAACAACACGCCGTGAGCGTGGCTCACGCTCGGGTGTTCCGTCACCGTCATCATCCACCGCGCACGCGCCTCGGTCAATTCGCGTTCCGC
This sequence comes from uncultured Geminicoccaceae bacterium, assembly GCA_964502115.1. Classification (GTDB taxonomy): domain Bacteria; phylum Pseudomonadota; class Alphaproteobacteria; order Geminicoccales; family Geminicoccaceae; genus JAAAPF01. The sequence goes on along the minus strand of CAZCVH010000201.1, from coordinate 276 downwards.
GCGTTCCCCCTTCAAAAACAGACACGTGGTGGCGGGACCGACGAGATGACGTGAAAGCCCGAGCAGCTTGTCGAGCGGGGCGAGCGCCCGCGCCGTCACCACGTCGTAGACCGGCCCGCCGAGCGCCTCCGCGCGCACCGCCTTGATGGTGACGGGGGTGGCCGTGGCCGCGGCCACCGCCTCCAGAAACCGGCACTTCTTCTGCCGCGCCTCGACCAGCGTGACGTCCGGCATCCCCATCATCGCGAGCACCAGCCCCGGAAAGCCGGCGCCGGC
>CAZCVH010000200.1:0-4388 GCA_964502115.1 uncultured Geminicoccaceae bacterium | reverse complement strand
CCATCACGCCGCCTCCGCGGTGGGAGCGGCGGTGTCGCGGATCGCGATCTCGGCGTCGAGGCGGCCCTTGCGACCGTCCTCGAAGGTGACCTCGGCGGCGACGCGCGCCCGCTCGCGGCCGTCGTAGAGCGCGCGGATCAGCTCGCCGTAGCGGTCGTCGATCATCTTGCGGCGCACCTTGCGGGTGCGGGTGAGCTCGCCGTCGTCGGCGTCGAGCTCCTTGAACAGCAGCAGAAAACGCCGGATGCGCTGGGCTCGGGGCAGGCTGGCGTTGACCCGCTCGACCTCGCCCGCGATCAGCTCGTAGACCGCCGCCTTGGCCGCCAGGTCGGCGTAGGTGGTGTAGCCGACGGCGTGCTGCTCGGCCCATTTCGCCACCATCGAGAACCGGATGCAGAGCATCGTCGCGACGAACGGGCGGGCGTGCCCGAGGACGACGCAGTCGCCGATATAGGGCGAGAACTTGAGCTTGTTTTCGATGTACTGCGGTGAGAAGCGGTCGCCGGCACGCGTCGTGGCGATGTCCTTGATCCGGTCGATGACGACGAGGCGACCCCGGGCATCGAGATAGCCGGCGTCGCCGGTGCGCAGCCAACCGTCGTCGACGACCTCGGCGGTGGCCTCCGGCGCGTCGAAATAGCCGTGGAACAGGTCGGGATGGCGGGTGACGATCTCGCCGACGCCGCTCGCATCGGCGTTGTCGATGCGGACCTCGACGCCGTCGAACGGCCGGCCGGAGCTGTCGAAGTCGATCCCGCGGCCGTCCTGCAGGGTGTAGGCGCCCATGAGCTCGGTCTGGCCGTAAATCTGGCGCAGCGGCACGCCCATCGCCAAAAAGAAGCGGAAGGTGTCGGGGCCGAGGGCGGCGCCGCCGGTCGCCGCCGATTTGAGGCGGCTGAAGCCGAGGCGGTCCTTCAGGGCGCGGAACAGCACGACGTCGGCGAAGCGGTCGCGGGTGCCGCGCGCGAGGGCGTCGAGGCCGCGGCGCATCGCGATGTCGTAGAGCCGGCGGGTGGGCGGCGACGCGTCCATCACCCGGGTGCGGACGTCGGCCGCGATCTGCTCCCACAGCCGCGGCGCCAAGAGCAGGTGCGTCGGGCCGATCTCGCGCAGATCGGCCATGGCGGTCTCGGGGCGCTCGGGGAAATTGACGCGGATCCGCGACACCAGCGGCATCACCGCGACGTAGACCTGCTCCATGATCCACGGCAGCGGCAGCACCGAGACGTACTCGTCCGCGGGCCCGCGCGGGTCGCGCTCGAGATAGCGCGCGGCGTGGCGCAACAGCGCGGCGTGGCCGAGCATCGCGAGCTTGGGCTCGGCGGTGGTCCCCGAGGTGGTGCAGAGCGCCGCCACCTCCGCGCCGCGGCCGGCCTCGACCTCGCGCCGGAAGCGGTCCGGATCCTCGCGGTGCAGGCTCTCGCCCCGGGCGCGGACATCGCCCCAGCCGACCAGCCGCGGGTCGGCGTACTTCCTCATGCCGCGGTCGTCGTGAAAGACGATCCAGCGCAGCCGGGGGACGCGCGCGCCGACGGTGAGCAGCTTGTCGACCTGCTCCTCGTCCTCGCAGACGACGACGCGCGCCCCGGCGGCGTTCAACAGCTGCGCCGCCTCGTCGGCGAGGACGTCCTCGTAGAGCCCGAGCGAGATCGCGCCGAGCGCCTGGGCGGCCCACTCGCTCCACAGCCAGTTGGGGCGGTTGCGGCCGCTCAGCGCCACGACGTCGCCGCGCCTCACCCCCAGCGCGGCGAGGCCGAGCGCGAGCGTGCGCACCTGGTCGTGGACCTCCGCCCAGGTGAAGCTGTTCCAGATGCCGTAGGCCTTCTCGCGCATGGCGACGGCGGTGCCGTGGCTGCGGGCGTGGTGGACGACGAGCTTGGCGAGCGTGTCGTGGACGGCGAGATCGACCGGCGTCATGCGTGCCCCCTTTCCGGCCCTTCTCGTCGACGACCGGACTCGGGTGCGTACCGGCCTCTCGATGCGAAGCGGTTCATCCTGCCGCCCGTCGCATAACACCCATGGCCTGTAGCGGCCCACGGTGGCCGCGACCAGCCCCCGGGGGCACGATCCAAGCGGGGCGCGCCGTGTCCCACGGCCGGGCCACGGTTGCCGGCGGAGGGGGGCTTTGCACGGCCGGGCGGGCCCCACCTCATGGACCGTGGCGATGGCTCCATGGCGAGAGCGACCCGAGATACCGACGCTTTACGAGACCGACTTCTGCGCCTGGGCGAACGAGCAGGCGAAACTGTTGCGGGAAGGCAACGTCGCCGCGGCCGACCTCGCGCACATCGCCGAGGGATCGTGCCCCGCGACTTGCCCCTGGCCCTTCGACCGGATCATGGCCGAGACCTACTGGCCGAATTGAAACGGGCGACCCGCGGCGGTGCGGTCGTCGCTGCGTGCCGCACGCGACGACGCAAACGGTGCCCTACGCCACCACCTCGTGGCCGCGGGCGTCGTGCTCGACGGTGTGGCGCACCAGCCGCAGCGCGCGCTCGAGGCTGGCGCGGTCGGCGGCGCCGCTGAGCGACAGCCGGAGCGCGTGCGGCACCCGCGCCCGGCCGTAGGCGAAGAGATCGCCCGCCAGCACGTGGACGTCCGCGGCTTTCAGGCGCTCGACCAGCGCCCCGGCGCGCCAGCGGCCCGGCAGCCGCAGCCACAGATGGTGGCCGGCGCCGGCGGCGTTGGGGGCGAGCGGGCCCAGCACCGTGCGGGCGAGGGCGTGGCGGGCGCCGGTCTCCTCGCGCTGAAAGCGCACGGCGCGGTCGGCGAGCCCTAGCTCGAGCCAGTGGCGAAAGAGCTTCGCCCCCGGCGTCGGCGGGCCGAGCAGCAGCGTGTGCTGGGCGTCGAGCAGGCGCGCGTGCAGCCGCGGCGGGGCGACGAGAAAGCCGAGCCGAAGCCCCGGCGCGAGCGTCTTCGACACGCTGGTGACGTAGACCGTCCGCTCGGGCGCCAGGCTCCGCAGCGCCGGCGGGCGCCGGTCGAGCAGAAGCGCGTAGACGTCGTCCTCGACGATCCAGAGATCGTGGCGGCGCGCCACCGCGGCGAGCGCGCGGCGGCGGTCCTCGCCCATGACCGCGGCGGTGGGGTTGTGGAGGTTGAGGTTGGCCACGAGCAGCTTGGCGCCGGTGTCGCGGCAGGCGGCGTCGAGGGCATCGGGGCAGAGGCCGTGGTCGTCGATCTCGACCGGGTGGCGCCTGAGGCCGGTGAGCCCGGCGAGGTCGTGGAAGTGCGGGTAGCTCAAGGCGGCGGCGAGCAGGGTGTCGCCGGGGCGGGCGAGGGCGGAGAACGCCATCGTCAGCCCGCCCTGCGCGCCGGCGGTGACGATGACGTCGTCGGCGCGGGCCTCGACCCCGTGCCGCGCCAGCCACTGCGCGCCGGCGGCGCGGTCCCGGGCGTGACCGGCGGTGGGCGGATAGGCCAGCAGCGCGGCGGCGGGATCGAGGCCGGCGAAGGCATGGGGAACCGTGCGCGCCAGCTCGCCGTAGCCGGCGCTGACCGGCTGGTTGGTGCGCAGATCCATGGTCGAGTGGCGCGGGTCGAACTCCGGCACGTCCTGCGCCGCCATGAAGTCGTGGACGAGCGCGCCGGGCTCGGTGTCGGCGACGAAGGTGCCGCGGCCGACATGGGCGGTGAGCTGCTGGCGCTGGACGCCGAGGTCGTAGGCCCGGCCGACGGTGCCGACGGTGACCCCGAGGCGATCGGCGAGGGCACGCTGCGGCGGCAGCTTGGCGCCGCGCGCCAGCCGCCCGTCGGCGATGGCGCCGGCGATGGCGTCGGCGAGGGCGCGGTAGCGCGGCCCGCTACGGCCCTGCAGCTCGTCCGGTGAAATTGTCATGGTAACAATCTCACGATTGCGGTCCCAGGCTGTCAAGCTGTAGAATCGATTCGTTGAACAACCGCGAGAGGCCGCCATGGCCACGTATTGGACCCATACAATTCCGCAGCCCGAGCCGCCGCGCTCGGACCTGCTCACCCTGGTGCGGACGTGGTACCGCCGCGCCGGCGAGCGCCGGGCGCTCGCCGAGCTGGACGAACATCTGCTGCGCGATTGCGGGCTGAGCCGGGCCGAGGCCCGCCGGGAGGCCGCCAAACCCTTCTGGCGCGCCTGAGCCGCGCCGCCCGCGGGCCGGGAGGCCGGCAGCCGTGCGCCGCCGTTTCACCACGCTCGACGTCTTCACCGAGCGGCCGTTCGCCGGCAACCCGCTGGCGGTGCTGCCCGACGCGCGCGGCCTCGCCGACGCGCAGATGCTGGAGATCGCCCGCGAGTTCGGCTTCTCGGAGACGACCTTCGTGCTGCCGCCGCAGACCGCCGGGGCGGTGCGGCAGGTGCGCATCTTCACGCCCGGCGGCGAGATCCCCTTCGCCGGCCATCCGACCATCGGCAC
>CAZCVH010000199.1:0-4397 GCA_964502115.1 uncultured Geminicoccaceae bacterium | reverse complement strand
TCCCAATCGTCGGGCTTTTTGAAGAACAGGGTGACCTCGCCCAGGGTGAAGCCGTATTTGCTGACGATGGCCTTGTTGATGACGACCTCTTCGTCCCGCTGGATCATCCAGTCGTCGAAATGGACCTGCCAGGTGTTGTCACCGACCTTGAGGTCGAAGGTATAGGTCCAGTTGAGCGCGGGGCCGACGACGCGGCCCTCGGCGGTGCCGACGACGCCGTCGGTGGTGCCGCGGTAACGGCCGTCGCCCAGCGCCTCGATCGTCCACACCCGGCGCTCGCGCTCGCCGTCGTCGTAGAGGAAGCGCTCGTCGAGGGTCAGCACGCCGTCCTCCACCGTGCCGGTCATCTCGACGACGAACTGGCGGCGGATCTTGCCGAAGCGGTCCTCGAACCAGCCCCAGGCCTTGGTGGGACCCGAGAAATACTCTTCGAGGCGGAAGGTCGGTTGTTTGCCTTCGAAATCCTCGAGCTTCATGCCACTTCCACACGCCGAAAGGAAAAGAACCAGGCCGAGCGCCCACAGCAGCCGCCGCATCCGAACACCTCCGAGGTCGTCACGAGCCCTGCGTCGCCAGGCGCGCGCGGATGTCCGCCTGCGCGCCGGCGTCGAGCGAGAAGCGGTGCACCAGCCAGGCGGCGGCGAGCTTGATCGGGATCGGCGCCACACCGTAGAGCAGCGTCAGCGTCCAGAGCGCGCCGGCGTCGTTGCCGCCCGCGGCGTCGAAGCCGACCGCACCCAGGATCGGAAAGGCGATGCCGACGGCGAGCGCCATCGAGAGCTTGGTCGCCATCGACCAGACCGCGAAGAAGAAGCCCGTGCGCGAGCGCCCCGAGAGGGTGCGGTCGAGGTCGACCACGTCCGCCTGCATGGCGGCCGGCAGCGCCAGATCGGCGCCGAGGCTGGCGCCGGAGAGCGCGCAGATGGCGAAGAACCAGCCGACGTCGCCGGGGCCCAAAAGCGGCACCGTCGCGAACACCGCGCAGGCCCAGAGGATCGAGGCGACCCAGGCGCGGTGCTTGCCGATGCGGTAGCTCAGCGCCAGCCACAGAGGGGCGGCCAGCACCCCGGAGAGGAAGTAGACCAAGAGGAGCCAGCCGGTGGCCGCCCCCGCCTCCAGGCGCTGCTGGGCGAACAGCAAGAACAGGGTCGCCGGCAGGCCGTTGGCCATCGAGTTCAACAAAAAGGCCGCGACCAGGGTGCGGAAGGGGCGGTTGGCCCAAAGATGGCGGAACTCGGTCCAAAAGCGCGCGACCTCGCCCACGGGCGGCGGCGCTTCGGGGATGAGCTTCAAGACCGCCACCAGGCAGAGCGGCAGGACGGCGACGACGCCGATCGCCAGCCAATGCAGGATGCGGCCGAGCTCGACCTCGCCGCCCAGAAGCGCCGGCAGCGACGCGCCGACGGCGACGCCGGCGATGGTGAAGGCCTCGCGGAAGGTCGTGATGCGGGTGCGCTCGTGGTAGTCGCTGGAGAGCTCGGCCCCCCAGGCGGTGTAGGGCAGCACCACCATCGTCCAGCCGAGATAGGCGATACCGGACCAGACGAAGAGCGAGAGCGCGGTGGCGTCGTCGGCGGGGTGAAACAGCGCCCAGGCGCCCAGCGCCACCAGCGGCGTGCCGGCGATGACCCAGGGCCGACGCCGGCCGAGGCGGCTGCGGGTGCGATCCGACCACTCGCCGATGAGCGGGTCGGTGACGGTGTCCAACAGCCGCGCCGCCAACAGCGCGGCACCGACGGCGGTGACGCCGAGCCCGACCTCGCTCGCCCAAAAGGTCGGCAGGAAGACGTAGAGCGGCAGGTTGAGCGCCGCCAACGGCAGCGCCAGCACGCCGTAGACCAGGAGCGTGCGGCCGGGCAGGTGCGCCGGCGGCTCAGCCGGCGCGCTGGAAGACGATCTGCTCGACATCGATGGTGCCCGCCCGGAAGCCCGCTTCGCAATAGGCGAGGTAGTACGACCACAGCCGACGGAAACGCTCGTCGAAGCCGAGCCGGCGGATCTCCGGCCAGGTCTGGGCGAAGCGCTCGGTCCAGGCTTTGAGCGTGCGGGCGTAGTCGAGCCCGAAGGTGAAGCGCTCGCGTGCCTCCAGGCCGGCCTCTGCCGCCGCCGCCTCCAGCGCCCGCGGCGACGGCAGCATGCCGCCGGGGAAGATGTAGCGCTGGATGAAGTCGACGTTGCGCCGGTAGTCCTCGAAATAGGCGTCGTCGATGGTGATCACCTGCAGCCCGACCTTGCCCTCGGGCCGCACGACGTCGCCGAGCTTCTCGAAATAGACCGGCCACCAGGGCTCGCCGACGGCCTCGAACATCTCGATGGAGGCGACGGCGTCGAAGCGGCCGTCGAGATCGCGGTAGTCCTGGAAGCGGACCTCGACCCGGTCGTCGAGGCCGGCCTCGGCGATCCGCCGGCGGGCGTAGGCGTACTGCGCCTCGGAGATGGTGACCGCGGTGACGCGCGAGCCGTATTCCGCCGCGGCGGTGACCGCGAACCCGCCCCAGCCGCAGCCGACCTCGAGGACGTGGCGATCGGGGCCGAGCTCCAGCCGCTCGGCGAGGCGGCGGTATTTGCGGCGTTGGGCGGCCTCGAGGTCGTCGCCCTCGGCGAAGACCGCCGCGGAGTAGGTCATCGAAGGGTCGAGCCAGGCGCCGTAGAAGGCGTTGCCGAGGTCGTAATGGGCGTGGATGTTGCGCCGGCTGCCGCGCTTGGAGTTCGGCCGCAGCCGGTGGTAGAGCCGCCGCGCCGTCCGGGCGAAGGCGCCGCCGCGCCAGCGCTCGCCGAGCGCGTCGCCGTTGGCCAAAAACAGCGCCAACAGCGGCTCGAGATCCGGGGTGTCGACGTCGCCGTCGAGATAGGCCTCGGCGAAGCCCAGCGCGCCGCCGCGCAGCACGCGGTAGACGAAGCCGGGGCGGTGGACCACCAGGGTGGCGTCGGGGGTGGCACCGGCGGCGGCGTCGCCGAAGCGGCGGCTCGCGCCGTCGGGGGCGACGACGGTCAGCCGGCCTCGGTCGAAATAGCCCGCGAGCCCCGCCAGCATCCGCATCGCCGGCGAGCCCCAGCCGCGGCGACGCGAGCCCTGCCCGGTGCGCGACGTGACCAGATCCGCGTCGCTCATCGCTCGTCCCTCCCTTCGGCCGTGTTGCCGGCGACGACCGCCTTCGGCTGCGCCGACGGGGCGTGAAAGCGGGCGCCGCGCCACCACAGCTTCACCGCTTCGAGATGAATGCCGGCGATGACTTTGAACGTCAGCGGCCCCATCGCCACCAGCAGCCGTGCCAGCCGGCGGTCGGTGAGGGGACGGCGCCGCGCGGTCAGCGACGCCACCAGCTGTGGGCCTTCGGCCACCCGCTCGTTGATGACGACGCTCAACCGCTCGCCCGGCGCCTCCAGATTGAAGGCGTAGCGCGCATCCATGCCGATGAAGGGCGAGACGTAGAACTCCTTGGCGCAGTCGTGGGCGAGACGGCGTGCCTCGGGCTCGACCGCGAAGGCGTAGACGTGCTGGCCGCCGAAGGTGTTCTTCACCTCGTAGAGCAGCGCCACCAGCCGCTCGGCGCGGTCGTAGGCATAGTACACGGTGAGCGGGTTGAAGACGTAGCCGAGGACGCGCGGCATCGCCAGCATGAAGATCCGACCGTCGCCGGGGTCGATCCCGCGCTCGTGCAGCTGCGCGCGGACCCAGGGCTCGAGCGGCCGGCCGTCGCGGGGACCGTGGTCGCGCGCCTTCAAGGACAAGAGGTTGCGGCCCTCCACCGACAGCAGGCGCAGGCCGCGCGCGAGGTCGTCCCAGGCGTCGAGCGGCACGAACAGCGTCCACATCCGGTAGGTGAAACGCTGCCGGAAGGGCCGCAGGCGGTGGTGCATGACCCGCCCCACATAAAGGCAGGGCACGGGCGTCGTGGTCGTCATCGAGATCCCCGTGCTCAGGCCGCCGCCGCGCGCTCGACCGTGCCGGCGGCGGCGTCGCCGCTCGGCGCGGCCGCCCAGGGCGGGCGCACCTCGAAGCCGCGCTCGCAGACCCGCAGCGCCGAGGTCAGACCGTCCTCGTGAAAGCCGTAGCCGCACCAGGCCCCGGCGTACCAGACGCCGCCGCGGCCCTGGATGCGGTCGAGCTCCGCCTGGGCGTCGACGGCGGCGGCGTCGAAGAGCGGATGGGCGTAGTCGAGCTCGGCGTGGACCAGCTCGTCGCGCGGCTCGTCGAGCGGGTTGAGGCTGACGAACAGCGGCATCGCCTCGTCGATGTTCTGCAACAGGTTCATCCAGTAGGTCACGGACACCGGCATGTCGGGATCGCTCGCCCGTCCCGTCAAGAAGTTCCAGCTCGCCCAGGCGCGGCGACGCTTCGGCATCAAGGCGGGATCGCTGTGCAGCACGGCGCGGTTGCTCTGGTAGGGAAAGCG
>CAZCVH010000198.1:0-4408 GCA_964502115.1 uncultured Geminicoccaceae bacterium | reverse complement strand
GGCGGGTGGCGTGGTGGCGGGATCGTTGGACATCACTCGACGGCTCGGCAGTCAAAATGACGACGGCGGCGGCCCGCGGTGGCGGCGGCGATGGTTCGATCGTGCGAACCACGCGCGCGGTCGTACGGTCGGCTCACACGGCGCGACCGTGCCGCGGGTGCTCAGGCGTCATCGCGGAAGGGATCGGCGGCGGCGAGCTCGGCGAAGCCCGGCAGCGCTCGGTCCTTGGCGGAGAGCACCGGCTCGGTCGCCGCCGGCAACGGCCAGGCGATGGCGAGGTCGGGGTCGTTCCAGCGGACGCCCGTGTCGTGATCGGGGGCGTAGCGGTTGTCGACCTTGTAGAAGACCTCGGTGTCGGGTTCGAGCGTCACGAAGCCGTGCAGGAAGCCGCGCGGCACCAGCAGCTGTTCGAGGCCTTCCGCTGTCAGCTCGACCCCGACATGTCGACCGAAGGTCGGCGAGCCGCGGCGGATGTCGACGGCGACGTCGTAGATCCGGCCCTTGAGCACCCGCACCAGCTTGGCCTGCATGTAGGGCGGGCGCTGGATGTGCAGCCCGCGCAGGGTGTAGGGGCTGGCCGAGCGCGATTGGTTGTCCTGAACGAAGTCGAGCTCGAGCCCGTGGGCGCGGAGGGTTTCGCGGTTCCACGTCTCCGCGAAGTAGCCGCGGCTGTCGCCGTGGCGGACCGGCCGGATCAGCCGCACCTCGGGCAGCGCCGTCGTCGTGATCTCCATGGGCACGTTTCTCCTGGCGGGCGTGAGACGGGGCGGTGCGGGGCTTAGCCACCGGCGGCCGCCGGCGGGGCGAGCACCCGCGTCTCGATGCCCCGCCACAGCTCGATCGCCGGGTCCGGCTCGAGGTCGACGTCGTCGAAGGAAAGGATCGCGCCGGCGGGCACGCGCTTGCGGAGGTGGACGCCGTCGGCGAGGCCGATCGGCAGATGGCCCGCGTTCTCCGCGAGCCGCACGCAGATGCCGCGCAGCTCGAAGCTGCCGATGCCGCGCGCGATGTGCTCACCCGGCTCGAGGGTGCGCTTGGCCACCGCGGCGACGCCGATCCTCGGCACCGCGCCGTTGTTCAACAGCGGCCGGCCGGTGCGCACGACCCGCTCGATCGTGTTGAAGATCTCGAGATGCACGAAGATGTTGGGGCGCAGCAGCGTGTAGTACGGCCCCTCGCCGAGCTTCAGATAGCGCAGGCAGGCCGCCTGGCGCGGGTCGTGGGTGCCGGTCACGAAGACGCCGTGGGGCAGCTTGAGGTCCAAGAGGTAGTCGACGATCGGCCGGCCGAGCGCGGCGGCGGCGGCGGCGAGCTCGCGACCGCCCTCCTGGACGTCGGTGGTGGCCAAGCCCGAGAGCTCGTTTCGGGCGATGGTGGCGCCGAGGCCGTTGCCGGTGAGCGCTTGTTCCATCTGCAGCTTGGTGCCGTCGGTGAAGGAGGTCACCATCGGCAGGCTGATGCCGTTGCGCTCGCTCCAGTAGGCCATCTCCTCGGGCGTCGGCGTGCGGTTCAAGAAGCCCTTCAGGTTGCCGATGACGAGCGGCTCGAAGCCGCGGGCGCGGGCCTCCTCGACCAGCGCCGCCTGGCAGCCCGGCTGGTCGCCCTCGGCCTCGGAAAGCAGGCCGCGGTCGACGAAGGCCGAACCGACGGTGGCGTGGAACTCGCAGTTCATCGTCACCACCGGCTTGCCGGCGGCGAGCGCGCGGTCGATCACCGCCGTCGCGTGGCGGATGTCGCCCGAGCACTCCAGCACGACGTCCGCGGACTCGAGCAGCGCGTCGACGCTGTCGGTGAGCGCGTCGGTGGCGGGGAACTCGTCGCAGCGGTCGAGCGCTCGGCGGGTCAGCACGCGGCCGAGAGCGAAGGCCGGGCGCCGCTCGAGCTCCAGCGTGAAATGGCGGGCGATGAAGCCCGTGCCGACGACCCCGACCCGGATGGCTGGCTGGTCCTGCATTGCTCTCGTCCCGCGCTGTTCCGTCGAATGCATTGCCGCGGTCTTCGAGGAGAAGACCGCTCTCGCGTTCAAAACCTCACGGCGCGCCGGCTCACGCCAGGCGCTCGCCCCGGCCCACCATCTCGCGGTCGACCTCGGCCCAGTCGCGGGGGCCGTGCTCGACGAGGATCTGGCGAAGGTAGAGGCCATAGGCGGTCTTCGCGAGCGGCTCGGCGAGCCGGGCGAGCTGCTCGGCGTCGATATAACCCAGGCGGTAGGCGATCTCTTCGGGACAGGCGACCTGCAGGCCTTGGCGCAGCTGCATGGTGCGGACGAACTCGGCCGCCTGCATCAGGCTCTCGTGGGTGCCGGCGTCGAACCAGGCGTAGCCGCGCCCGAGCCGCTCGACATGGAGGGCGTCGCGCTCGAGATAGTGCCGGTTGACGTCGGTGATCTCGAGCTCGCCACGCGCCGAGGGGCGGATCTCGGCGGCGATGTCGACGACGTCGTTGTCGTAGAAGTAGAGGCCGGTGACGGCGTAGTTCGAGCGCGGCTGCGTCGGCTTCTCCTCGAGGCTGACAGCTTGACCGTGGCTGTCGAAGTCGACGACGCCGTAGCGTTCCGGATCGCTGACCCGGTAGCCGAAGATCGTGGCACCGTGACGCCGCTCGGCGGCTCGCTCCAGATCGCCGCGAATGTAGTGGCCGTGGAAGATGTTGTCGCCCAGCACGAGCGCGCAGTTGGCGTCGCCGATGAAGTCGCGGCCGATGACGAAGGCTTGGGCGAGACCCTCGGGGCGCGGCTGGCACGCGTAGCCGAAATTGAGGCCCCAATGCTCGCCGGAACCGAGTAGCTGCCGGAAGGCGGGCTCGTCTTGAGGTGTCGTGATGACCAGAATGTCGCGGATGCCGGCCAGCATCAGCATGGTGAGAGGAAAATAGACGAGCGGCTTGTCGTAGACCGGAAGCAGCTGTTTGCACACGACCCGGGTCAGCGGATGCAGGCGTGTGCCCGATCCACCGGCGAGGATGATCCCCTTCCACATGGTCGTCTCCGTGCGATCGGCGACAGCAGGGTCAGGAGGCAATTTCGACGATGCCGCCGTGCAGTTCGGTCTCCTTGATGATCCGATGCCAGCGGGTGAGTTCCTTGTACCATTCGAGCGTGAGGGTGTCGGTGGTCTTGTCGACCTCTCCCGCTTCGAGCTTCTCGCAGATTTCGCGAGCGCCGTCTTCGGCTGTGAGTTCCGCGCGCCAGCCGAGTGCTTCGATCTTGTCGAAGGCGACCCGGTAGGAGCGGTGGTCGGGATCGCCGTACCACTCGATGCGGATGTCGTTGGGCAGGGTCGCGCAGATGCGCTCGGCGAGCGGGCCGAGCTGGTAGTTGTTGACGTCCGAGCCGACGTTGAAGAGCTCGCCGTTGATCCGCTCGCGCGGGGCGCGCAGCATGAACATCTGGGCGCGGGCGGTGTCGCGGACGTGGACCATCGGCCGCCATTGCGAGCCGTCGCGCATCAGCGGCAGCACGCCGGTCTTCCAGGCACCGTAGGTCATGCCGTTGATGGCGAGGTCGAAGCGCATCCGCGGGCTGTAGCCGTAGACCGTGGCCTGGCGCAGCACCACGACGCAGAAATCGTCGGAGGCGAGCTGCAGCACCCCCTGCTCGGCCATCTCGTTGGCCTTGGCGTAGGTGGTGAGCGGATTGGTCGCGAAGGTCTCGTCGCAGATCACCCCCGGCTCCTGAAAGCCGTAGATGCTGCACGACGACGGCAGGACGTAGCGCTGGACCCCCGCCGCCTTGGCCATCTCGGCGCAGTGCACCCGCGAACGGTGGTTGATGTCGTAGGTCGCGTCCTGGAAGAGCTCGCCGCTCGGATCGTTGGAGATGGCGACGAGATCGACGACGTGATCGACGTCCTCGAGGTGCGCCGGCTCCAGCCGCCGGCTGTCGGCGCGCACGAGCTCGAGCGCGGGGTGCTCCGGCAGGAGATCGCGGCCGAAGAAGTAGCGGTCCAGCGCGCGCACCCGATAGCCCGCCGCCAGCAGCATCGGGACGAGCGTGGTGCCGATGTAGCCGCCGGCGCCGGTGACGAGGACACGCTCCATGGGCGAGAACCTTTCGAGTGAACACGCGTGGCGAGCGGCGACACGACCCGGACCACCGGTCACCGTACCCCGCCGATCTACCATGGACGGTCGGCGATACCGACGTCATCGCGGGGCTGCGCATATCCCACTACACGCCACGGGTCCAGCCACGGCGCCGCGGCAGCACTCACGTCCGCGGTGGAAGCGAGGCGCGCACGGCCGTCGGCAGCCCGTCCTTAGGCCAGGAGAACAGCCACTGGAGCTCGAGCCGACGGATCACGATAATGCTTGCGAAGGTGGCGACGTAGCCGAAGGTCGTCACCGCGAGGAACATCGCCGTCGGCCTCGTGATCGCCGTCAGCTTGGCGACCGCGACGTACCCCGTCGC
>CAZCVH010000197.1:0-4418 GCA_964502115.1 uncultured Geminicoccaceae bacterium | reverse complement strand
CTTTCCCTACACGACGCTCTTCCGATCTGCCAGCGCCCGCCCACGCGCGGCGGCGACGACGCGGGCGACGACGTCGACGCCGAGCGGGCGGGTCGGGGCCTCGTCGGCGGTGGCGTCGCCCGCCGCGGCGAACTCCAGCTCACCTTGGACGTGGACGCCGTCCCAGACCTCGCCGAGGCCGTCGGGCGTGACCGCCACCGGGGCGTAGGTCCAGCTCGCAGCCGCGCTCGGCCGCGCCGCGCCGGCGGCGAGGGTGAGCAGGCGGATGGCGGCGGCGGCGGTGTCGCGATCGGCGTCCGCGGGCACCTCGCCCACCACCGTCACCAGATCGGCCGCGACCTCGAGACCGCCGGCGGAGGCGGAGGCGGCGGCGAGGCGGACCGCCGGCGCCGGCGCCCCCGCCACCCACGCCGCCGGGGCGGGCAGGACCGCAGCGCAGGCGGCGGGCGCGAAGGCGAAGCTGCCGGCGGGATCGCCCGCGGCCAGCGCGGCGTACTCGGCGCGCAGCTCGCGCTCGGCGGCATCCCAGTTGGCGAGCGCTTCGGCCATGGTCGCGCAGGCGCGCGCCTCGACGGCGCGGACCAGCGGCGGGTCGACGACGAGCAGGCGGCCGTCGCGGCTGCCGTCGTCACGGGTAGCGAGCTTCATCGCGGCGTCGTCTCCCTCCTCGAAGCCCGAACGCACGGTCAATCGCCGTGGCGCGGGCGGGGTTGCGTCGGCGCGCGCCGGCGCGCTGTCCTCTTCCCGGGGGTGGCCGATCTGGGGCACGATGCGGCCAAAGCCCGAGGAGAGACACGCGATGGCAGCGATCGAGGTCGCGACGGCGCCGTTCGACGACCAAAAGCCCGGCACGTCCGGGCTCAGAAAGAAGGTCGGCGTCTTCCAGCAGCCGCACTATGTCGAAAATTTCGTCCAGGCGGTCTTCGATACCGTCGACGGGCTCGAAGGCGGCCTGTTGGTGGTCGGCGGCGACGGCCGCTATTTCAACGAGCGCGCCATCCAGACGATCTTGAAGATGGCGGCGGCCAACGGCGTCGCCCGCGTCCTGGTCGGCCGCGACGGCCTGCTGTCGACGCCGGCGGCCTCCTGCGTCATCCGCGGCCGCGGTGCCGCCGGCGGCTTCATCCTCTCGGCCTCGCACAACCCGGGCGGGCCCGACGGCGATTTCGGCCTCAAGTTCAACACCAAGGCCGGCGGCCCCGCGCCCGAGGGCGTGACCGGGCCGATCTACGCGCGCACGCGGACGATCGAGCGCTACCGCACGGTCGACGCCCCCGACCTCGATCTCTCGACCCTGGGCGCGGCCGAGCTCGACGGCACCGTCGTCGAGGTCATCGACCCGGTCGCGGACTACGAGGCGCTGATGCGCCGGCTCTTCGACTTCGAGGCGCTGCGCGCCCTCTTCGCCTCCGGCTTCCGGCTGCGCTACGACGCCATGAACGCGGTCACCGGCCCCTACGCCAGGGCGATCCTCGAAGACGCGCTCGGCGCCCCGGCCGGCACGGTGGTCCGCGCCGAGCCGCTGGCGGACTTCGGCGGCGCCCATCCCGACCCCAACCTGGTCCACGCCAAGGACCTCTACGACCTGCTGATGGGCGCGGACGCGCCGGATCTGGGTGCGGCGTCGGACGGCGACGGCGACCGCAACCTCATCATCGGCCGCGGCCGCTTCGTCACGCCCTCGGACAGCCTGGCTCTCCTGGCGGCCAACGCCCATCTCGCGCCCGGCTACGCCGGCGGCATCCAGGGCGTGGCGCGCTCGATGCCGACCAGCCGCGCCGCCGACCGGGTGGCCGAGAAGCTGGGCGTGGCCTGCTTCGAGACGCCCACGGGCTGGAAGTTCTTCGGCAACCTGCTCGACGCCGGCATGGCGACGCTCTGCGGCGAGGAGAGTGCGGGCACCGGCTCCGACCACGTCCGCGAGAAGGACGGGCTCTGGGCCGTGCTGCTGTGGCTCAACATCTTGGCCGCGCGCCGGCAGTCGGTCGACGACATCGTCCGCGAGCACTGGGCCACCTATGGCCGCAACTACTACGCCCGCTTCGACTTCGAGGAGGTCGACGCCAGCGCCGCGGGCGCGCTCATGGCCGAGCTGCGCGGCAAGCTCGAGCATCTCCTCGGCCAAAAGGCCGGCGGCCACACCGTCGCCTACGCCGACGACTTCGCCTACACCGACCCGGTCGACGGTTCGACGGCCACGAAGCAGGGGGTGCGCATCCTCTTCGAGGACGGCTCGCGCGTGGTCTTTCGCCTGTCGGGCACCGGCACGGTCGGCGCCACGCTCAGGGTCTACCTCGAGCGCTACGAGCCCGACCCGACCCGCCAGGACGAGGAGGTCCGCACCGCGCTCGAAAGCGTCATCGCCGCGGCGGAGGAGCTCGCCGGCATCCGGCGCCACACCGGCCGCAGCGAGCCCGACGTCGTGACCTGAGGACGTGATCACGATGAGGGGTAGAGGGGGCGACTACCAGCCCCCGCTGCCCGGCGCGCCCTTGATCGGCCCGCGCAGCCCGGGCGTCACCCAGCCGGCGTAGAACCCGCCCGGCTGGGGGCGGACGCGCTCGTCGCCGACGAAGGCGGCGTCGACGCGGTCGGCGTAGAAGGCGAGCCAACCGGCGATCTCGCCGTAGCCGCGCCCCAGATCGTCGAACGGGTCGGCGTAGGTGAAGGCCGCGGCCTCGCTGCGCCGGTCGCCCGCGACCAGATCGAAATAGGTCGCCGCCCCCTTCCACTCGCAGACCGACCACAGATCGGGCCGCTCCTGCAGCAGTTCGGTGGCGACGTCCGAGGGCGGGAAGACGTAGACCGGCGCGCTCGCGGTCTCGCAGATGCGGCGCCCGACGGCCGTCGCGGCCACCACCCGGCCGGCGAACTCGACCCTGAGCGGTGCCGCCACCGCCCGCACCTCCGGCGGGCGCGGAAAGTCCCAAACCGATTCCTCCCCCGGCCCCACCGGCTCGGGCGTCACCGGCGGCGCGCGGCGCGCCATTCCGGCGCGGTGGCGGCGGGCCACGGCCAAGAGGTCGTCCTTGCGAGGTGGGGTCATGGGCGTCGTCCCTTGCTGCTGGGGCGCGACGTGGAACGGCACCGCTTCGCCATCGCGCCATCCAACGACATGTCGGCGCAACGCCGGGTGTCGAGGGGCCGGGTGTCGAGGGGCCGGGTGTCGAGGGGGCTGGCGGACCACCCTTGCGGCGACCGCGACGGCGGTGGGTAGCGCCCGAGCCGGTGATCAGCGCCGTTCGCCGGCGGCGTCGGCGGCGCGCCCGGGAGCGTGGGTCAACGCCTCAGCGTCTTGGCGATGAAGGCCTTGGCGCCCATGCCGCCTTTGTTGTCGAAGCGCTCGACGTAGCGCTCCAGAAAAACGGCGCGGCGGGCGGCGGGATCGGCGTCGGCGAGGCCGTCCTCCGGGGTGGGCGCCCACACCACCTCCACCACGCGCCCTTTCGCCCGCATGCGAAAGCGCGCGCCCTGGTCTTCCACTTGCACCTCGATGCCCGCGAACACGTCGATCGACCCGCCGTCCTCGGCCTCGAACACGAACGGGTCCCAGGCGTCGGCGCCGGTCGAACGGAAGCTGCCGATGATCCGGCCCTTGAACATCTTGCGGGTTCGCGCGTTCGACTTCAGCACGCCCCGGGTTTCGATCGTGCCCCCGAGCGCCCGTTTCGCCCAGGCCAAAGCGTCGTCGATCAGCGGCATCGCGTCGGGTCCTTCACCTCGAGGTCACGTCGAGAGCCGACGGCGCGGAGGACGCCGGCTGCCGGCACGGTGTTGGGTACATTAGCCTAACCATGGTAGAATCCGTTTCGCGCGGCGGGCGCGTCGGCCGGGATGGGGCGTTCGGGCAGCGCCATTACGAAACGAACCTGGAGACGTTTTTTTTCTATTTTTCTCAACGGATTATGTCAGATGCGGGGCGCGCTGTCAGGGCAGCAGGTCGACCAGGACCGCGTCCAGCAGCAGGCGGCCTTCGGCCGTCGCCCGGAGCCGGCCGTCCTCGACGACGAGGTGGCCGCGGCGCTCGGCGCGGGCGAGGCCACGGGCGTCCAGGGCCTCGCGCCAG
This sequence comes from uncultured Geminicoccaceae bacterium, assembly GCA_964502115.1. Classification (GTDB taxonomy): domain Bacteria; phylum Pseudomonadota; class Alphaproteobacteria; order Geminicoccales; family Geminicoccaceae; genus JAAAPF01. The sequence continues at coordinate 352 of CAZCVH010000197.1, read as the reverse complement.
GGCCGCCCGGCGAGGGCTTCGATGCGCGCCAGCGGCACGCCCGCGGCGAGGCGCAGGCCCATCATCACGAGCTCGGCGACTTGGGTGGCGGCATCGAGCGGCTCGAAGGGGGCGAGGCCGTGGCCATGGCGCTCGACCCGCGCCAGCCAGCGCTCGGGCGCGCGCTCCGTCGCGGTGCCGACGCGACCCGGCGGCAGCTCGAGCCGGCCGTGGGCGCCGGGGCCGATGCCGGCGAAGGCGCCGGCGCGCCAGTAGACCAGGTTGTGGCGGCTCTCCGCGCCGGGGCGGGCGTGGTTGGAGACCTCGTAGGCGGCGAGCCCGGCGGCGGCCAGGAGTTCGTGGGAGAGCCGAT
>CAZCVH010000196.1:0-4421 GCA_964502115.1 uncultured Geminicoccaceae bacterium | reverse complement strand
ATCTGGTGGTCCGACGGATCCGAACGCTCGGGTAGCGAGCGTTCGGGTCGGACCATTAGCGGTACCGGCGCTGCCCGCGCCGTAGGATCGATCGTGCGTTTGCGCACGCCACGGCCGCCCGACCTCCGCTAAGAGGGGTCGGAGATGGGCTGCGTTTAGGTTGGGCCATGAACGGATATCGATCCCATTTCCTGGGCGTGGACGTGCCGCTGCCGACACTCGGCCCGGACCTCGCGGGCGACGTGCTGACCGCGCCGGCGTTGCGCCACGAGGTGTTCGCGGACTACGTCAACTACACGGTGGTGATGCACCGCACGCGGCGGACGCCGATCTACGCCGCCCTCAACATCGACCAGAACGGGCTGAAGAGCGTGCCGCGGCGCGACGGCTGGCGGGTCGACAGCCGGATCGGCAGCGCCAACCAGCTCGGCAACGACTACTACCGCCACAACCCGTGGGACCGCGGCCATCTCGCCCGCCGGGCCGCCGCCGCCTGGGGCGCCGGCCGCCGCGACGCGCAGCTCGCCTCCGACGACACCTTTTTCTATCCGAACGCCACGCTGCAGCACGCCAACTTCAACCAGGACGAGTGGCTGGCACTGGAGGACTGGGTCATCGAGCTCGACCTCGACCTCGACGGCAAGCTCAGCGTCTTCTCCGGGCCGCTGTTCGGCCTCACGGCGCGCAGCATCACGCCCTCGGGCCGCCCGACCGCGCTCATCCCGTCGGCCTTCTTCAAGGTCGTCTGCTTCAAGAACAAGGAGAACGCGCTCGAGACCCGCGCCTTCGTGATGGTGCAGGACGCTGAGGCGCTGCGCGACAAGCGCGGCCGCCGGCTGTTCGACTTCCAGAACTACCAGGTCGCGGTGATGGACATCGAGGCCATGAGCGGGCTGCAGTTCCCCGACGCGGTGCCGGCGTCGAACCCGCTTTTCTACAGCGACGAGAGCGGCGACGCCCCGCCCGAGCTGTCGCCGGAGCAGCTGCCGGAGCGCATCGAGGTCGATTCGCCGGGCGAGATCGTCGGCCCGGGTCGGCCCCGCACCGTGGTCGCCGACGCGGAGATCGACGTTTTCATCGCCGCGGCGCTGGTGAACGCGCCGGGCGACGAGCGCGCCGGCGAGTGGGTCTCGATCATCAACCTCACCACCGGCGACGTCGACCTCCAAGGCTGGACGCTCGGCGACACCAAGCGGCCCCGCAAGCCGCTCGACGGTAAGCTCGGCGCGGGCGAGGCGCGCCGCATCGAGCCGCTCGATCCGCTGATGCTCGCCAACTCGGGCGGCGTCGTCGAGCTCTTCGCCCCCGACGGCCGCCGCGTCGATCGGGTCAAGTACGGCGCGCAGAAGGGCGAGCGCGAGGGCCGGCCGACCATCTTCGCCCATCGGGTCGAAAGCTGAGCCGAGCGGCTCAGCGCGAGCCGGAGAGGAACGGCGCGAGCGCCGCCAGGCTCGCTGCCGGCGCCTCCTCGACGAGAAAGTGACCGGCGGCGATCGCCCGGCCCTGGACGCTCGCCGGCTCGGCGTGCAGCTCGCGCCAAGTGGCGAGCACGTCGAAATGCCGGTGCATCAAACCGTTGGCACCCCAGAGCACCAACAGCGGACAGGCGATCCCGGCGGCCTCGTCGGCGCGGTCGTGGTCGAGGTCGATCGTCGCGGCGGCGCGGTAGTCCTCGCACATGGCGTGGACCGTGGCCGGGTCCTGGATGCAGCGCTCGTATTCGGCCAGCGCCTCCGGCGCGAAGGCGGCGAGCCCCGTCCCCCAGCCGCCCAGCTTGGCGTGCAGGTAGGCGATCGGGGCGGCGTTGATCATCGTCTCCGGCAACGGCGCCGGCTGGGCCAAAAAGAACCAGTGCTCGTAGGCCAGCGCCAGCGCCATGTCGGTGGCCTCGAACAGCGTCCGCGTCGCCACGATGTCGAGCAGGGCCAGGCGGTCGAGCGCGTCCGGGTGATCGAGGGCGAGCCGGTGGGCCACGCGCGCCCCGCGGTCGTGGGCGACCAGGTGAAAGCGCGCAAAGCCCAGCGTCGCCATCAGCCGGACCATGTCGCGGGCCATCGCACGCTTGGCGTAGGCGGCGTGGGGCGGGCCGCCCGCCGGCTTGGCGCTGTCGCCGTAGCCGCGGAGATCGGCGGCGACGACGGTGAAGCGCTCGGCCAGCGCCGCGGCGAGCGGGTGCCACATGACGTGGCTTTGCGGAAAGCCGTGCAGCAGCAGGAGCGGCGGGCCGGCGCCGCCGATCCGGGCGTGGATCGCGGTGCCGTCGGTGTCGATGCGGCGCGTCGCGAAGCCGTCGAACATGTCGCCCCCGCTCCCCCCATCCGGGCCAAAACGGCGCACGGCCGTGCTCAGGCGCCGCGCCGTTCACGGCTGACCAGCCAGATACCGAGCGCCACCAGCGCCGCCGCCACCAGATGATAGGCCCGAAACGGCTCGCCCAGAAGGAGCACGGCGAGCAGCGCGCCGTAGACCGGCACCAGGTTGGAGAAGGCGCCGGCGGCCTGCGGACCCAGCGCCCTCACCCCGGCGCCCCAGGCGAGATAGGCCAGCGTCGACGGGAACAGCACGAGGTAGCTCAACCCGAGCGCAACCTCGCCCGACATCTCCAGGTGGAACTCGCGCCCGGCATAGGTCACGAGCGACAGCAACAGCCCCGGCAGCAAGGTCGCGAGCAAGAACGGCAAGGCCGGGATGTCCGCCGGGCGCCAGCGCAGGAGCACGGTGTAGAGCGCCCACAGCGTCACCGCCACGCACTGGACGAGATCGCCGCCGCGGACCTCGAGCCGGACCAGCGCCGTCGGGTCGCCGCGGCTGACGACGACGACGGCGCCGACGATGGAGAGCGCGACCCCGAGCGCGCGCCGCGCGTCCAGGCGGTCGCCGGACAGCAGCCGCGCGAGCAGCGCGACATAGAGCGGCGTCGTCGCGGTGATCAATGCCACGTTGACCACCGTGGTGTGGGCGAGCGCGGTGTATTGCAGCAGATGAAAGCCCCCGATCCCGGAGAGCCCGAGGCCGGCCACCAGCCTTCGCTCGCGCCACAGCGCACGGCGATGGCGCCAAAAGGCGGGCCCGGAGAGCGTCGCCAGGATGAGCGCGGCGCCGGTCCAGCGCACGATGTTCAAGGTGGTCGGATCGACCGCGCCGGCGAGCGCCCGGCCGACCACCAGGTTGCCGCCCCAGGTCAACGGCGCGAAGGCGAGGAGGAGATAAGGCCAAATGTAACGGGATGGGCGGACGGCGGACGACATGCCAGCTCCCGGGCGCGGGTGACCCGCGGCCACGACGTTCGAACGACCATTTTGCGCGGGCCACGCATCGATCTGTCATGGTTCGCGTTCTAGAATTGCGCGTCATAGTTGAGGCGCTCCATCATGATGCCGGCGGTCCTGCTCGCGATCCACGACCACGCACGCAGACGAGCGTTGCGCGACGCCGTCGCCGGCGCGGGCTATCGGGTCCACCCCGCCGGCTCGCTCGAAGACGCCCGCCGGGTGCTGGCGGACCATCACGTCGACGTCGCGTTTCTCGACGAGGGGCTCGACGCCGCCGGCGTCTTGGCGGGCGAGCTGCGGCGGCGGCAGACGGCGCCGCGCTCGCGCCTGGTCCGCCTGCTCGATCCGGCGGCGCCGACCCACCCGCCGGCGGCGAGATGGCGACCCGACGCCAGCCTGCGCGGCGAGGTCTCGGCGGAGACCGCGCTGGCGCTGCTCGCCATGCTGGCGCCCGCGGGCCGGCCGCCGGCTCCGCCCCGGCCGCTGCCCTCGCCTTGATCCGCCGGCGCGGCGTGGCACCTTCGGGCCATGGACCGAAGCGAGATCGAGGCGATCTTCGAAGCGCTCGCGGCGGCGGCCGCGGCCCCGGTGACCGACGTCGGCGTCAAGCGGCGGCGCTCGCCCTTCCGCTCGCTGGTGGCGTGCCTGTTGAGCGCGCAATCGCGTGACGCCAACACCAAGCGCGCCGCCGACGCGCTGTTCGAGCGCGCCGCCACGCCCGCGGCGATCCTGGCGCTCGACGAGGCCGAGATCGCCCGGCTGATCCGGCCCTGCGGGCTCTACAACACCAAGGCGAGGAACCTGAAGAAACTCTGCCGCGCGCTCGTCGACGACCATGGCGGCGTCGTGCCGAGCGACCGCGCGGGCCTGATGGCGCTGCCCGGCATCGGCCGCAAATGCGCCGACATCATGCTGCGCTTCGTCTTCGAGGAGGCCGCCATCGCGGTCGACACCCACGTCTTTCGCGTCGCCACCCGCATCGGCCTCTCCGACGGCCGCACCGCCGAGCAGGTCGCCCGCGACCTGGAGGCCATCGTCCCCGAGCGCTTCGCCATGGCCGCCCACCTCCTGCTGTTGGAGCACGGCAAGCGGATCTGCCGGGCACGGGCGCCGCGCTGCGCGGTCTGCCCGGTGGCGCCGCATTGCCGC
>CAZCVH010000195.1:3193-4426 GCA_964502115.1 uncultured Geminicoccaceae bacterium | reverse complement strand
CACTAGCGCGCGGGCGCGCTCACTCCGGCGGCGGCGTCGGCACGCCGTCGCGGGCGTGCATGACGAAGCCGAGCGTGCTCAACAGGAGCTGCGCCGCCAGGATCTGCGTGACCTCGGCGGTATCGTAGGGCGGTGCGACCTCGACGAGATCGAGCCCGACGATCTCACCGCGGCCGGCGAGGCCCTGCAACAGCTCCAGCACCTCGTAGTAGGTGAAACCGCCATGGCTGGGGGTGCCGGTGCCCGGCGCGATCGACGGATCGAAGCCGTCGACGTCGATGGTGACGTAGTAGCGGGCGCCTTCGGGGATGCGCGCCAGCACCGCGTCGGCGCCGAGATCGCGGACGTGGCGTACCGACAGGATGGTCGAGCCCATCGCCCGGGCGGCGTCGTAGCCCGCCTTGGCGGTGGAGGAGACACCACGGACGCCGAGTTGGGTGAGGCCGGCGACGTGGTCCATCTCGGCGGCGCGGCGCATGCAGTTGCCGTGGCCGAACCGGACGCCCATGCGCGCGTCGACGAAGTCGAGATGGGCGTCGAACTGCACGACGTGGAGGGGCCCGTGCTCCGAGAACGCGGCGATCGCCGGGGCGGTGACGGCGTGGTCGCCGCCGAGCACCACCGGTAGCGCGCCCCGGTCCAACAGCGCCCGCACCCCGGTCTCGACGTTGGCGAGGCTGGTCATCGCGTCGGTGTGGAGGATGTCGATGTCGCCGGCGTCGACGAGCTGCACCCGCTCGCGCGGCAGGTAGGTGACGTCGTCCTCGTGGTCGTAGGATCCGGCGTGGCCGAAGGCGAACAGCGTCGAGGCCTGACGGATGCCGCGCGGCCCCATGCGCGCGCCCGAGCGGTACTGCGTGCCCATGTCGAAGGGGGCACCGAGCACGGCGATGTCGGCGTCGAGCCGGTCCCAGTCGGTCACGACCGGCGCCTTGGCGAAGGTGGCGGGACCGACGAACGGCAGGTCCAGACGTCCGCTCTCGTAGCCCTGCGCCGTCATGCGCTGCTCCTTTCGACCACCGGCTCCGCCGCTTCCTCTTAGCACGGCCGCGCCGCCGCGTGCGCGACCGCCGACCGCCTGCGGCCGTGACGTTTCGGTAAAGCTGCCCCGCCGCCCGCTCGAGCCCGGTGCGACGGCGGTGCTCACCGCGCGGCCTTCGGGATATTGGCCTCCCCCTCGACGAAGCGGAGCTGGCCGTGGTCGCGGCCGTGATGCCGGCCGTGGTGTCGGAC
>CAZCVH010000195.1:0-3093 GCA_964502115.1 uncultured Geminicoccaceae bacterium | reverse complement strand
GCCGTGGTGTCGGACCCGATCCTGGAGAAGGCCTCGCGCCCGGCGCTGATCTCGGCCGGGGCGATCCGACGACCTTCATCGAGCGGGCGCTCTCGGCTACCGTACCTTGCCTCGTGGCGTGCCGTTCGGTGTCGCCGTCCCTCGAGCCACCGTGGCGGCGGCGCGCGGCGGCGGCGCAACCCGCCGCGCGGCGAACCCGTTCGTCACCGAGAACCCGAGCGAAAGGACAGGGCTCGACCATGGCCGGGACCATCGCCGATCTCCTCGCCCCCCACCGCCACGACCGCCCCGCCGTCGGCGCGCCGGGCCGGCCCTGGCTCGACTACGGCCAGCTCGACCGGCTCGCCAAGGCGACGCGCCAATCGCTCAACGTGCTCGGCGTCGGCCGCGGCGACCGCGTCGCGATCGTGCTGCCCAACGGCCCGGAGATGGCGACCTGCTTCGTCGCCGTCGCCACCGGTGCCGTCACCGCCCCGCTCAACCCGGCCTACCGCGAGGAGGAGTTCGACTTCTACCTATCGGACCTCGGCGCCAAGGCGTTGATCGTCGGCGAGGACGACGACGGGCCCGCCGTCGCGGTGGCGCGCCGGCGCGGCATCCAGGTCGTCCGGCTGGCGGTGAAGGCGGGTTCGGCGGCCGGCGACTTCACGCTCCGCGCGGAGGAGGTCGCCGCCGCGGCGCCGAGCCAAGGCACCGGCCTCGCCGCGGCGGACGACGTCGGCCTCGTGCTGCACACCTCGGGCACGACCTCCAGGCCCAAGATCGTACCGCTGTTGCAGCGCAATCTCGCCGCCTCGGCCGGCCACATCGCGGCGACGCTGGAGCTCGGGGTCGCCGATCGCGGCTTGAACATCATGCCGCTGTTTCACATCCACGGCCTGATGGCGGCGGTGCTGGCGACGTTGCGGTCCGGCGGCAGCGTCGTCTGCACGCCCGGCTTCAACGCCCTCAAGTTCTTCTCCTGGCTCCAGGAGGCGAACCCGACCTGGTACACCGCGGTGCCGACCATGCACCAGGCGATCCTCGCCCGCGCCGAGCGCAACCGCGAGACCTGCACGCGCGCCGGGCTGCGCTTCGTGCGCTCGTCGTCGGCCTCGCTACCGCCGCAGGTCATGGAGGCGCTCGAGGCCACCTTCCACTGCCCGGTGATCGAGAGCTACGGCATGACCGAGGCGGCGCACCAGATGGCCTCCAACCCGCTGCCGCCGGCGCCCAGAAAGCCCGGCTCGGTCGGCATCGCCGCCGGGCCCGAGATCCGCATCTGCGCCGAGGCCGAAGACACCTTCCTCGCGCCGGGCGAGGCCGGCGAGGTCGGCATCTCGGGCCCCAACGTCACCCCCGGCTACGAGGCCAACCCCGACGCCGACGCCGCGGCCTTCTTCGAGCAAGAGGGGCGGCGCTGGCTGCGGACCGGCGATCAGGGCGTGCTCGACGAGGACGGCTATCTGCGGATCACCGGCCGGCTCAAGGAGATCATCAACCGCGGCGGCGAGAAGGTCTCGCCGCTCGAGGTCGACGAGTGCCTGATGGATCACGCCGCGGTGCAGCAGGTGGTCACCTTCGCCATGCCCCACGCCAAGCTCGGCGAGGAGGTCGCCTGCGCCGTGGTGCTGCGTGACGGCCAGGAGGCCGGCGAGCGCGAGCTCAAGGACTTCGCCGCCGCGCACCTCGCCGACTTCAAGGTGCCGCGGAAGGTGCTGATCGTGCCCGAGATCCCGAAGGGCGCCACCGGCAAGATGCAGCGGATCGGGCTGGCCGAGAAGCTGGGCGTGGCGTGATGCGGATCTGCATCCTGGGCGCCGGCGCCATCGGCGGCCATCTCGGCGCCAAGCTCGCCCACGCCGGTACGACGGTCGGCCTCGTCGCCCGCGGCCCGCATCTGGAGGCGATGCGGGCGCACGGCCTCACCCTGATCGAGGGCGACGAACGCCTGAACCTGCCCGTGAAGGCGAGCGAGAACCCGGCGGAGCTGGGCGTACAGGACTACGTCATCGTCACCCTCAAGGCCCATCAGGTCCCGGGCGTGGTCGAGGCGATGCAGCCGCTCCTCGGCCCCGACACCTGCGTGGTGACGGCCGTCAACGGCGTGCCCTGGTGGTACTTCTACGATCTCGAAGGTCCTTACGCGAACCACCGCCTCGAGACGGTCGATCCCGGCGGCGTGCAGTGGGACGGCATCGGCCCCGAGCGGGTGCTGGGTTGCGTCGTCTACCCGGCGGCGGAGGTCACCGAGCCCGGCGTCGTCACCCACCTCGAGGGCGAGCGCTACGCCTTGGGCGAGCCCTCGGGCGAGCGCTCCGAGCGCGCCCAGGCGCTCTCGAAGCTGCTGCGGGCGGCGGGCCTCAAAGCACCGGTGCGCTCCAAGATCCGCGACGAGCTCTGGGTCAAGCTCTGGGGCAACCTCGCCTTCAACCCGCTCAGCGCCCTCACCGGCGCCACCCTCGACGTCCTCTGCCACGATCCCGGCAGCCGCGAGGTGGCGCGCGAGATGATGCTGGAAGCGCAGGCCATCGCCGAGACGCTCGGCGTGCGCTTTGCGATCGACGTCGACAAGCGCATCGACGGCGCAGCATCCGTCGGCGCCCACAAGACCTCGATGCTCCAAGACCTGGAGCGCGGCCGCCCCCTCGAGCTCGACGCCCTGGTCACCGCGGTGCAGGAGCTGGGCAAGATCACCGCGACGCCGACGCCGACGATCGACACGGTGCTGGCGCTGACCAAGCTGCGGGCGGCGACGGCGCAGGGGTGAGGCCTCCGAACCGTCGGCGTAGCTTTTCGTCGTGAAGATCGAGTTCGATCCGGAGAAGGAGCGCGTCAATCGACGCGTGCACGGGTTATCGTTGGCCTTCGGCCTCGATGTCCTTCGAGCCTCCGTCGCCGATCGATCGGACGACCGCCATGATTACGGTGAAGACCGCCGGCTCGCCTACGGGCGTGTCGGGGGTCGCCTTTACGTTTGCGTCTATACCTTGCGCCGTGGCGTCCATCGCATCATTTCTGGGCACAAGGCGAACCGCCGGGAGCAAGCTCGCCATGACCGCCCGCGGCCGGAAGACTGAAGACGGCCTCATCCGCCTCACGGAGGAAGAGGCA
>CAZCVH010000194.1:0-4434 GCA_964502115.1 uncultured Geminicoccaceae bacterium | reverse complement strand
CGACGATCGCGAGCCGTACCAGCGCCTGTTCGTGCTCGGTGTCGCCGCGGCCGGACAGCCGCTGCCACACCCGGTGGTAGACACGCTCGCAGCGTGCGCCGACGCCGGCCACCACCGCTCAGCGCCAGTGGGAGAGGGCGATGACCTGCGCCGGCGGGCGGTCCTCGAGGAACCGCGTGGCGAACGCCGAGGCCGGCACCGGCGGGCTGAACAGCCGCCCCTGGATCGCGTCGCAGCCCATCTCGCGCAGGAGCTTGTGCTGCTCGGCGGTCTCGACGCCCTCGGCGATGACGGTCAGCTGCAGCTTGTGGCACAGCTGGATGATGCCCTCGACGATCGAGCGGTCGCTGCGGTTGGTCACCAGGTTGTGGATGAAGCTCTGGTCGATCTTGAGTTTGGAGACCGGCAGGCGCCGGACGTAGGACAAGGAGGAGTAGCCGGTGCCGAAATCGTCGAGCGAGAGCGTCACCCCGAGGGCGCACAGCCGGTTCAGGCTGTCGAGCGCGGTCTGGGAGTGGTCGATGATCGAGGTCTCGGTGAGCTCGAGCTCGATCGCCGACGGATCGACCCCGGTCTCCTTCAAGATGCGCTCGACGGTGAGCTCGATGCCGGGGGCGCGGAACTGCTGCGGCGAGATGTTGAGGGCGAGCCGGGTCGGCAGGCCGCGGTCGTGCCAGCCCTGCAGCTCGGTCAAGGCGTCGGTCATCACCAGGTTGGAGAGCGCGCCGATGAGACCGAGCTCCTCGCACAGCCCGATGAACTCGCCCGGCAGCACCAGGCCGTGGCGCGGATGCTCCCAGCGCACCAGGACCTCGGCGCCGACCACCCCCTCGTCCTCGAGCGCCACCTGCGGTTGGTAGTGCAGCACGAACTGCTCGCGGGCGAGCGCGTCGCGCAGATCACGCTCCATCGCCAACAGACGCGAGGCCGAGGCGTTCATGTCGTGGGCGTAGAAGCGGTAGTCGTCGCGGCCCGCGGCCTTGGCGCGGTACATCGCGAGCTCGGCCTTGCGGGTGATCTGATCGGCGCTGCGGCCGTCGCGCGGGATCATCGCGATGCCGAAGCTGGCGCCGGAATGGATCTCCTGGCCCCGCACCATGAACGGCTCTTCGAAGGCCTCGCGCAGGCGGACGACCAGATCGACGGCGTCGTCCACCCGCCCGATATCGGTGGCGAGCACGGCGAACTCGTCGCCGCCGAGCCTGGCGAGGGTGTCGCCCTCGCGCAGCCGTTTGCCGAGGCGTTGGGCGACGCCCAAGAGAAGCTCGTCGCCGAAGCTGTGACCGAAGACGTCGTTGATGCTCTTGAAGCGGTCGAGATCGAGCATGACGAACGCCGAGATCTCGCGGTTGCGCATCGTCCGCGCGCCTTCCTGCTGGAGCCGGTCCAACAGGCGGTCGCGGTTGACCAGCCCGGTGAGGCGGTCGCGGTGGCGGGCCTCGCTCAGCTGCTTTTCGGCCTCGCGGATGTCGGTGACGTCGACGCCGACGGCGACGACGTGGCTGACCTGGCCGGCGCCGTCGAAGACCGGCGAGCGCGTCGTCAGCACCTGGCGGCGTTCGCCGTGTTGTTCGACCAACTCCTGCTCGCTCGCCGCCAACGCCGCGCCGGTATCGAAGACCTTGGTGTTGAGCACGGTCTCGTGGTCACCGCTCGGCCCGCCGAGGACCAGCGAGGCCGGCTGGCCCACCGCGTCGTCGCCGAAGACGTTGCGCCAGCGCTCGTTGGCGAGGGTGATGCGGCCGTCGCGGTCGACGGCGTGAACCGTCGCCGGCAGGCGGTCGAGCAGGCGGTACCACTCGGCCTCGGTCTCCGCGGTGCGCGAGCGGTCGTCCTCGAGGGTGGCGGCGAGCAGGCGCGCGCGCTCCTCGAGCAGTTTCTGCTGGCGGCGCAGGGTCAGCAGATTGCGCGCCCGCGCCCGGAACTCGAGATGGTCGACCGGGCTCAACAGGAAGTCGGTGGCGCCGGCCTCGAGCGCCCGATAGCAGTAGTCGCGGTCCTCGTAGACCGTGATGACGACGATCGGCGTCTCGTCGCCGCCGGGCAGGGCGCGAAAGGCGGCGATGAAGCCGGCGCCGTCCATCTGCGGCATCTTGTAATCGGTGACGACCAGATCGGGCAGGGTGTCCGCCGCGGCGGTGAGGGCGTCGACCGGACTGGCGAAGGCCTGCACGTGCAGGCCCTCCTCGACCGAGGCCGTCAGCCGGGTGAGGATGTTGCGATTGGTGACACGGTCGTCGATCACGAAGACGCGCGTGACGGCCGTTGCGCTCTCGTACGTGGCTGATTCCGGACTCACCCGGCACCTCGTTCACCGTTCAACCGACACCGCCCAAAGGTACTCTATGCATGAAACTTGAAGGACAAAAGTGCGCCGTCCTTCTCCGGGGTGCGAAATGCGCCGAATGTTGCAGTGCGCGTACTCCGGGGAGGGCGCCGGGGTGAGCCGCGCCGCGCCGAGACCCACCGTCGGCGTCGGCGCCGTGGTCTGGCGCGGGCCGCAGGTTCTTTTGATCCGCCGCGCCAAGCCGCCGCGCGCCGGCGAGTGGTCACTGCCCGGCGGCAAGCAGGAATGGGGCGAGACGGTGGTGGCGGCGGTGCGGCGCGAGGTGCGCCAGGAAACAGCGTTGGAGTTGGGGCCGCTCACCTTCGTCGACATCGTCGATCTCGTCGCGACCGACGCCGCCGGCGGGGTCGTGCATCACTACACGCTGCTGGACTTCACCGCCGAGGCGAAAGCGGGTGTCGCCCGCGCCGGCGACGATGCCGCGGCGGTCGCGTGGTTCGAGCGCGACGAGCTCGTTTCCCTAAACCTGTGGGAGCCGACCTTCAAGGTGATCACGCGCGCCGCGGCCCTACGACCCGACGGTGGTCACTCGCCGGCGGGCTCGTGAAACTCGGGGCTCTCGCTGGCGAGGGCGCGGGCCAGGTTGCAGAGCGCGTCCTGATGCTTGCGGCTGCCGATCGCGGCGAAGTTGCGGGCGAGTTCGAGCAGCATGCGCTGCTGCGGCAGCATCTCGGCCTGCCGCACGCTCTCCTCGGAATCGACCACGTCCTGGTAGAAATAGGCGACGTCGACGCCGAGCGCCTGGGCGATCTGGTAGAGGCGGCCGGCGGAGATGCGGTTGATGGCGGTCTCGTATTTGTGCGCCTGCTGATAGGTGACGCCGATCAGCTCGGCCATTTGCTGCTGCGTGAGACCCAGCATGATCCGGCGCTGGCGGATGCGCATGCTGACCGCACGGTCGACGTCGATGGCACGGCCGCGACCCGTGGTCGTGGTGCTCTCGGGGCGGCGGATCGGGGCTACGGCGGACATGCGGGGTTCCTTGGTCATACGTGCGCTTTGCGGTGTTCGCCTCAATTTTCGATAAAATACCACCGAACCGCGAACTGCCCAGCACAATTTTCGCCAACCCGCGAGTGCCCGCCGCGTCAGCGCGGGCGCAGACGCTGGACCTGCCGCGCCGTGGCGGGCGCCGCCATCCGGATGTCGACCCCCTCGTGCCACAGCGCCAGCAGATCGCGGTAGTGGCGCGAGAAGGGGTGCCCGACCTGGCCACCCGCGGCGACGAAGCGCGACCGCTCGGGGGCGGCGAGGTCGACGATCTGGCGATAGCTGACGCCGTGCCGGCTCGGGAACAGCGGCGGCCCGGCGGCGCGCATCGGGGTCGCCGCGTCCACCGTGGTGTCGTCGCCGCCGCGGGGTAGGCGGGCCTGCGCGATCCGCGCCAGCGGCCCCGCGGCGGCGTAGAACTCGTGCGCGAACTCGGCCGGGTGCTGCCGGCCCCACGCCCAGGCCGGCCCGGGCGCGCCCAGCGCGGCCTCGAGCCCGGCGAGGGCGGCGTCGAGGGCGCGGCCCAGGATCGCCGGGCAATCCTCGAGCGCGGGTGTGGCGACGTCGTCGCACCAGTGGCGCCGCTCGGTCAGCGCGGCGCGCACGAAGCCGGCGCGCCGGCCGCGATAGACCGCGAACAGCGGGCCCAGCTCGTCGGCGTAGAGCTGGCGGGCGAGCTCGGCGTACCACGCCGTGAAGACCAGCGCCTCGGGCCGCTCGGCGTCGGCCACGCGGTCCCAGGCGGCCAAGCGGGCGAGCCAGCGCCGGCTGCGCGCCTCCGCCGGCCGTGCGGCGAGCATCGCCGGCAACAGCGCCGCGGCCAGCCCGGAGCGGCGGTCGAGCTGCAGCGCGCGGAAGTCGGCGACGTCGTGGCGCCCGGCGGCGAGGCGCTCGGCGATGCGCTGGTAGCGAAACGGCTGGTCCCAGCGCCCGGAGAGACGCTCGCCCGCGCGCGGGGTGGGCGGGTTGTTGGCGTTGGCGAGCCAGCCCGTCGCCGGCGCGATCCGGCGCGGGAGTTGGTCGCGCCCGAGCGTGCCCGTCCAGGCGCCGGCGGCGGTCCAGCCCAGCCGCGGCAGGGCAGATCGGAAGAGCGTCGT